>DATLTS010000048.1 GCA_035533475.1 Mycobacteriales bacterium
CGCAGCAGCGTCGCCACGTCACGCCCGCTCAGGTCCCGGGGCAGCCTCCCACGGCGAGTAGCTCGTCATGGACCAAGTGCAGCCGGACCGCCTTCGGCCGGTCCTCCTCGTCGAAGTGGCACAGCACCGCATCGCGCACCATCGCCCGCAGGCCATCGAGGTCGTCCGCCTCGGTCACGATCGATTCACCGAGGGCGCGGGCCAGATACCCCCCCTCGGGGGCCTCTTCGACGACGAACACAAGCTCGGACACAGCCATAGGATCATGCTACTGGCCCCGCCGTCGTCGGCTGCCCAGCTGGCACGTAACTGGCACGGCCCCGTCCGGCCGCAGAGTCCGAAGCGCCGAGAATCCAGCATTTCAAGGCCATCCATCCGCCGGTACAACTCGCAACGATGGAGGTCTGTAAAACCGTCGGCTAAGCCTACGTTGGTTCGAACCCAACACCTGCCACCAGATCAGACCGCTAAAGCGTTGAGCGCTGGCGTGTAATCTGTCGCCTGCCGCCCCCTTAGCTCAGTCGGCAGAGCGTCTCCATGGTAAGGAGAAGGTCTACGGTTCGATTCCGTAAGGGGGCTCGGAAATGCGCGGCGTTATCGTGCCGGGCGGCCCCGCCGACGTCGGATGTGGCGGACGACGAATCCGACGATGATTACCCCGGCGGCAACTAGCGCGTAGACGGTGTACCGCTGGACGGCCCGGTAGACCGGGTCGATGTGCGCCCCGGCGACGTCCCCGACCGCCGTCCAGGCGCCCACCCAGAGCGCGGCGCCGACCGCGTTGGCGAGGAGGAACCGGAGCCACGACATGTCGGAGATGCCGGCAATGATCCCGTTGAGCTGACGCAGCCCCTCGACGAAGCGCCCGACGACGACGACCAGGACCCCTCGACGGGCGAGGAAATCACTCGCCCGGTCGATCCGCTCCGGGGTCAATCGGACGTAGCGACCCCAACGGACGAGCAGCCGGCGCCCCCCCTGCCGTCCCAGGGCGAATCCGATGGTGTTCCCTGCGACGGCGGCGGCCCAGGCGACCGTGGCCACCGCCACGATGTTGAGCTGCCCGGCCCCGGCGTATATCGCGGCGGCGATGAGCACCGTCTCGCCCGGCAGTGGTAGCCCGAAGGACTCGGCGAGCACCAGGCCGGCCACCGCGAGATAGCCGTAGGAGTTCAAGACCGGCGCGAGGCTGCCGAAGATCCCGGGCAGATGCGGGGGGGTCGCCACGATCACAACGTAGGCCGAGCGCCGACATGGTTTCCCAGCGGCTGAGCGCGCTCCCGTTGTGCGACCATTGCCGGGCGCCGAACGCGGCGCGCGGCGGAGTAGCTCAGCCAGGCAGAGCAAGCGGCTCATAATCGCTAGGTCGCCGGTTCAAATCCGGCCTCCGCTACGGACCGGGTCACGTCGGCTTCCCGCGGCAGGTCGGGGCCGCGCCGGTCCGCAACGGGCGACCCGTCGCCGGGCGCCGATGGGCTACCCTGGGGGTCGATTCCGGCACTGACTTCCGCGAAAGAGGCACCGCGCCGTGGCCGCCACCGATGTCCGTCCCAAGGTCACCATGGCCTGCCAGGACTGCAAGCACCGCAACTACATCACCCGCAAGAACCGTCGCAACGACCCGGATCGGCTCGAGTTGAAGAAGTTCTGCCCGAACTGCCGGAGCCATACGACACACCGCGAGACCCGCTGACCGACCGGCTCCCCGACGCGAAGCCGGGCGGCCAGGGGACGCCCGCCCCGGACGTCTGGCAGGACGCTGGCCTTTACGACCCCAACGCCCCTGATGCGGGCGAGCGCCTCGCCCTCCTCCGGTTCCTGAGCGAGCACGGGGCGAGCCTCGAGGAGATGTCGTCGGCAGACCAACGCGGCCGGCTGTTCGCCTTGGCGGGCGATCGGGTGGTGCGCCCGGACCCCGACGCCCACAGCCTTGCCGAGGTGGCCGAGACCCTCGACCTCGACATCTTCGTCGTGCTGCGGGCCTGGCGGGCCTTCGGGTTGGCCGACACGGCGGCGGATGCGAAGGTCGCCTCCCCGGCCGATCTCGAGGTCTTCGGCATCTACCGGTCGGTCCTCGAACTGGTCGGTGAGGATGCTGCGCTCGGCATGTGCCGGGTGATCGGATCTGCCGCCGGACGGGTCGCCGAGGCCGAGTCGTCGGCGGTCCGGCTGACCCTGCCGGAGATCAACGTGTCGCGCACCCAGAGCGAACTGGTCACAGCGCAGGCCTGGGCGGGTGTCGCCCGGCTCGTCCCCGACGTCGGGCGGGTCCTCGACGTCATCCACCGTCACCACGTCGAGTTGGTGCGACGGCACTTCGAGGAGATCCTCGTCCCGACTTCCCTCGATGATGTCGGGCTGCGCCTCGGGGTCGGGTTCGCCGACCTGTCTGGGTTCACCGAGCTATCCCGACGGCTGCCGCTCGGTGGACTGTCCCGAGTGCTCAGCGCCTTCGAAGCCTCCGCCGCCGAGGCGGTGCAAGACGGCGGCGGGCGGGTGGTGAAGTTCATCGGCGACGCCGTCATGTTCGTGTCTCCGACCGCGGCTCGGCTCGCCGCCATCGCGGTCGCCCTTGTCCACCATCCTCGGGCCCGCGACGCTGGCCTCCCGGTCCGCGCGGGCTGCGCATTCGGGCCGGTGCTCGCCCAGGAGGGCGACTATTTCGGACCCACGGTCAACCTTGCTGCGCGGCTTACAGCGATTGCCGGTCCAGGCATCGTCCTCGTTAACGACGAACTCACGGTTGCCCTGAGTCGTGCCGATTGGACGATCCGCCCCCGGCCGCCGCAGACGGTCCGTGGTTTCACCGAACCGGTCAGCAGCTTCGAGATCTCGCCGCTGGCCGGACCGTGAACTACTGCTAGCGTCCGTTGTTGCCGTCACCCGGCCCCTGGTGGGAAAGGACGTCTCATGCCGATCAACCGAGAGTTCATCGGCCGCGAGTACCGCGCCGACGGCTTCTACGAGGTTGGGAGGGAAAAGATCCGCGAGTTCGCCGACGCGGTCGGCGACCAGAACCCGGCCTACCGGGACCCCGAAGCCGCGAAGGCCCTCGGACATCCCGACGTCATCGCCCCCCCGACGTTCCTCACCGTGCTCGGATTCCGCTTCCCCTTCGCCGGCCCGATCGCCGATCCGAACTTCGGTCTCGACTACGCACGAGTGGTGCACGGTGAGCAGCGCTACGTCCACCACCGCCCGGCCCGGCCCGGGGATCGGCTGGTCTTCGTGTCGACCGTAGAAGACATCCGCGACGCCGGTGCCAACGAGATCGTGACCCTGAAGATGGAGATCTCCACCGAGGAGGGCGAGCGCGTCTGCACCGCCACCTCGACGATCGTGTCCCGCGGCACCGCCGCCGGTAAGGAGGGGTGATGACCGCCAGCGTGCGCTACGACTCGGTCGAGGTTGGCACCGAACTGCCGACCGGGTCCTACCCGATCCAGCGGTTGCACCTGCTCCGGTATGGAGGGGCGTCCGGGGATTTCAACGTCATCCACTGGAACGAGCGGATCGCGAAGGCGGTCGGACTACCCGACGTGATAGCGCACGGCATGTTCACCATGGCCGAGGCGGCTCGGGTCGTCACCGACTGGACGGGTGACCCCGGGGCGCTCGTCGAGTACGGGGTCCGCTTTTCCCGGCCGGTCATCGTCGCCGACGACGACCTGGGCGCGCTCCTCGAGGTGTCCGGCGTGGTCGAGGAGTTGCTGGACGACAACCGCGTTCGGGTGGCCCTGACCGCCCGGGTCGGTGACGAGCGGGTTCTGTCCGCGGCGAGCGCGGTCGTCCAGCTGGCGTGACCGCGCCGGAGTCGGTGCGATTGCTGGCCGAAGCTCGGGCTGCGGCCCGGGCGGCTCGCGACTTCGCCGGCGCCGACAGGCTCCGCGAGGAGATTGCCGAAGCGGGCTGGACGGTCCACGACGGTGCTGATGGGTGGGCGCTCACAGCGCGGGAAAGCCGGGCCGTCCTCGACGCGGTGACGGATCTGCCGGACCGGTCCGGGCTCCCCGACGACGGTCGGGCCACCGTGAGCCTGCTCGTCGAGGGCTGGCCGGACGACGTCCGCACGAGCGTCGCGGCGCTGATCACGCACCTCCCCGCGGACGTCAAAGTGCAGGCACTCGACCTGGCCAGCGCCGACGGAGCCGGGGCGGTGCTCGACGAGGCCGCCGCCGGCCATCCGTCACGACTCGAGGTGTGGCACGTGGCGGCGCCGGCCGGCTGGGCCGCGGCGCGGCGGGCGATGCAGCGCGCCGACACCGCCGCCGTGCATGTCTGGTGCGACCCGTCGACGGTCTTCGACGGAGATGCCCTGGCGCCGCTGCTCGCGGCTTTCGCGGACCGGACGGTTGCCGGGGCCGGTTGGCAGGGCGTCAACGTCGACCTCGACGACGACTGGCGCTCCTTCCACCCGGCCGGGCCGGGCGAGGTGGACGCGCTGCTCGGGTACCTGTTCGCCGTGCGACGTTCTGCGGCCCGGCTGGCCGGGGGACCTGATCCGAAGGCCCGGTTCTACCGGAACGCCGACATGGAGTTCTCCTTCATGCTCCGGGAAACCGGTGCGGGCCGGCTCGTCGTGCCGGACCCCGACCTGCCTTGCCATCAGGGCCGGCATCGCGGCTACCACGACAGCGACCCCGATTATCGCGACCGGGAATCGCGCCGAAACTATCGGCGGTTTCTCCGCCGCTACCGCGGGCGGACCGACCTGCTGGCGCCGCGCTGAATCAGCCGGCTTCGGCGAGCAGCTTGGCCATCCGGGTGACCCCCTCGATCAGGTCGTCGTCCCCGAGGGCGTAGGACATGCGAGCGTAGCCGGGGGTGCCGAATGCCTCGCCGGGCACGATCGCCACCTCCACCTCCTCGAGGATGAGCTCGGCTAGCTCCGCCGTGCTCACCGGGCGGCGCCCTCGGAGTTCACGGCCGAGCAGTGCCCGGAGCGACGGATAGCAGTAGAAAGCCCCCTGCGGCTCCGGGCAGCTCACGCCGGGGATCTCGTTGAGCATCCGGGTCATCGTGCGCCGCCGTCGGTCGAAAGCCACCCGCATCTCGTGGGCCGCGACCAGGTCGCCGCTGACCGCGGCCAGGGCGGCCGCCTGCGAGACATTGGCCACGTTGGAGGTGAGGTGGGACTGGAGGTTAGCCGCGCCGGCGACCACATCGGGGGGCCCGATCAGCCAGCCGACTCGCCAGCCGGTCATCGCGTACGTCTTTGCGACCCCGTTGACGACGATGCAGGTGTCGGCGAGCCCCGGGACGACTGCCGGCATGGACACGTGCGTCGCGCCGTCGTAGACCAGGTGCTCGTATATCTCGTCGGCGACCACCCACACCCCATGGTCGAGTGCCCAGTGGCCGATCGCCGTGACCTGCTCTGGAGGGTAGACAGCCCCGGTCGGGTTCGATGGCGAGCAGAACAGCAGGGCCTTCGTCCGCTCGGTCCGGGAAGCCTCCAGCTGCTCTACGGTGGCCAGGTAGCCAGCTGCGTCGTCGGTCACCACCTCGACCGGCACCCCGCCGGCGAGTCGGATCGCCTCCGGATAAGTCGTCCAGTACGGCGCGGGCAGCAGAACCTCGTCGCCCGGGTCGAGCAGGCTCGCGAATGCCTCGTACACCGCTTGCTTGCCACCGTTTGTGATGAGCACCTGCGCTGGAGCCACCGCGTAGCCGGAGTCCCGCAGCGTCTTCTCGGCCACCGCTACCCGAAGTTCCGGCAGCCCCGCAGCCGGGGTGTAGTGGTGGAATCGGGGGTCGGCGCATGCCCGGGCGGCTGCTTCGACGATGTGCTGCGGGGTGGGAAAGTCAGGTTCGCCCGCTCCGAACCCGATCACATCGCGCCCCGCCGCCCTGAGCGCTTTCGCCTTGGCGTCGACGGCCAGTGTGGCGGATTCCGTGATGCTGGCGATCCGGACCGAGATGCGTGCCATGACGCGATGCTCGCGCATCGTCCCCGATGCGGTCCAGCGCGTTCGGCCCGGTGCGGTGGTGGATCATCCCTGGAGCCGGTCGACCGGCCCGGTCACGGCACGTACACTGAGGCCCCGTGTCGGGCCGCTCCCGATCCGGACAACACAGGGCAGTAGCTCAATTGGCCAGAGTCCCGGTCTCCAAAACCGGTGGTTGGGGGTTCGAGTCCCTCCTGCCCTGCCAGGTCCGCTGCCACCCCGATGACCGACCGATGAGTGAGGTTTCGTGACTCAGACCGCTGAGCGACCGGCGCAGCCGACGCCTGCTGCCGGTGGTCGCGGTGCCCGCGGCCCGGTCGGCCGGGTGTCTCTGTACTACAAGCAGGTAATCGCGGAGCTGCGGAAGGTCATCTGGCCGACCCGCTCCGAACTGATCACCTACACGCTCGTGTCCCTGGTCTTCGTCACCGCGATGATCCTCATCGTGGCCGGCTTCGACTACCTGTTCGGTAAGGCCGTCCTAAGCGTCTTCGGCTGACCCGCCAAGCTCCCGATAAGGAAGATCGTTTCGTGTCCGAGTACACCACGACGTCCGACCGCGACGACGCGGCCGCGCCCGCCCCGGACGGGTCCGGGACGGCCGGATCCGAGGACCCGGCGACCGATCCACCGGAACTCCTGGGCCGGGACGAGCCGGTTCGCGCCCAGGCCCGCGTCGTGCCCGGCGCGTTCTCCCACCCGGAGGTCGGCTCGCGCGGCCCCGTCGAGCCGGTGCCGGCCGAGGCCACGCCGGACGGGCAGGGTCACGTTACGGAGATCGTCGCGGACGCCGACGACCTGGTCGCTGGGGACGCCGATCCCAATGGCGGCGCCGAGGAGGCCGGGTCTGGTCCGGTTCCGGTCGACCCGGTGGGCGCCGACGAGGCCCCCGTTGGCGACGCCGAGCCGATAGCCGAGCCGCTAGCCGAGCCGGAAGCCGAGCCGGAGGAGGCGGACCCGGTGGTCGCTTTCCGCCAGGCCCTCGAAAGTGCGCCCGGCGAGTGGTACGTCGTGCACTCCTATGCCGGCTACGAGAACAAGGTGAAGACCAACCTGGAGAGCCGGATCACCTCGTTGAACATGGAGGACTTCATCTACCAGATCGAGGTGCCCACCGAGGAGGTCACCGAGATCAAGTCCGGGAAACGTCAGCTGGTCACCCGCAAGAAGCTGCCCGGCTACCTGTTCGTACGGATGGAGCTCACCGACGAGTCCTGGTCGGCTGTCCGCAACACCCCGGGCGTCACCGGGTTCGTCGGCCAGACCAACCACCCGACCCCCCTGACCATGGACGAGGTCGCCTCTCAGCTCGCGCCGGCCACCAAGGAGCGCAAGGTCGAGGCGCCCCGGGTCGTGGACTTCGAGGTCGGGGAGTCGGTCACCGTCATGGATGGTCCGTTCGCGACCCTGCCAGCGACGATCAATGAGATCAATCCGGACGCGCAGAAGCTCAAGGTCCTCGTGTCGATCTTCGGCCGGGAGACCCCTGTCGAACTTTCCTTTGGCCAGGTCAGCAAGATCTGATTCGGCCCAGCCACCACCGAACGAAGGACCACATGCCTCCGAAGAAAAAGGTCGCGGCGATCATCAAGCTGCAGATCCAGGCCGGCGCCGCGACGCCGGCACCGCCCGTCGGGCCCGCACTGGGTCAGCACGGCGTCAACATCATGGAGTTCTGCAAGCAGTACAACGTGAGCACCGAGGCCCAGCGTGGGCAGGTGGTCCCGGTCGAGATCACGGTGTTCGAGGACCGGTCGTTCACCTTCATCACGAAGACCCCGCCGGCGGCCCGGCTGATACTCAAGGCGGCCGGGGTCGAGAAGGGGTCGGGCGAGCCGCACAAGTCCAAGGTCGCCTCGATCACCCGGGCCCAGCTTCGGGAGATCGCCGAAGCCAAGATGCCGGATCTCAACGCCAACGACGTGGAGGCGGCCGAGAAGATCGTGGCCGGCACCGCGCGCTCGATGGGCGTCACGATCCGGAACTAGGACGACCGCGTGGGAGGGCCAGGCGCTGGCCCGCTGACCACGACTCTTCCCAGCAATCGAAGGAGAGCGCATGAAGCGCAGCAAGTCTTATCGCCTGGTTGAGGCGCTCATCGACCACGAGCGGCTGTATAGCCCGCTCGAGGCAGCCCGCCTGGCCAAGCAGACCACCACCACCCGTGGCTTCGACGCCACGGTCGAGGTCGCTCTGCGGCTCGGGGTCGACCCGCGCAAGGCCGACCAGATGGTTCGCGGCACCGTGAGCCTGCCGCATGGCACCGGGAAGACCGCCCGGGTGGCGGTGTTCGCCACCGGCGAGAAGGCCGACGAGGCCCGGGCGGCCGGCGCCGAGGTCGTCGGCGCGGACGACCTGGTCGAGAAGGTCGCGGGGGGATTCCTCGATTTCGATGCTGCGGTCGCTACTCCGGACATGATGGGGAAGGTCGGACGTCTCGGGCGGGTTCTCGGCCCGCGCGGACTCATGCCCAACCCGAAGACGGGCACGGTGACGAACGACGTCGGCAAGGCCGTGACCGACATCAAGGGCGGTAAGATCGAATACCGGGTGGACCGCCAGGCCAACCTGCATCTCGTCGTCGGGAAAGCCTCGTTCAGCGAATCGGCCCTGGTCGAGAACTATGCGGCGGTCATCGACGAGCTCGTCCGCGCGAAGCCGTCGTCCGCGAAGGGCCGCTATCTTCGCAAGATCACCTGGAGTACCACGATGGGCCCCGGGATCCAGGTCGATCCGAACCGGACGCGCAACCTGCTCGAGGAGGCGGCCCCCGCCGGCTGAGCGCCGTTGCGCTATCCTGCATCCAGCCGAAGACCGCCGGTCGCCGCCCGTGAGGGCGGCAGAAGGTTCCGCGACGAGCGGGCGACCTGCGCAGGTGTGATCCGACCATGCCGGTCGTCTGACCGTCGTCGCCCCGGGCACCTGCGCCGGGGCGTTTTCTCGTTTGCGACCTGGTTGGCGGCGCGCCCTGTGCAGCGGAAGGAGACCCATGGCCAGGCCGGACAAGGCCGCCGCGGTGGCCGAGATCACCGAGGCATTCCGCAGTTCCTCGGCAGCCTTGCTCACCGAGTACCGGGGGCTCACGGTGGCCCAGCTCAAGGAGTTGCGCCGGACCCTCTCCGCGGACGCCACCTATGCAGTCGTGAAGAACACGCTGGGCCGGATCGCTGCCCGCGAGGCCGGCCTAGGCATGCTCGAGCCGCTACTCGAGGGCCCCTCGGCGATCGCATTCGTCACCGGGGATCCGGTCACGGTCGCGAAGGGCATCCGAGACTTTGCGCGGGGCAACCCGGCGCTCATCGTCAAGGGTGGGGTGCTCGACGGGCGGGAGCTCACCGCGGACGAGATCCGTCGGCTCGCCGACCTCGAGTCCCGGGAGGTCTTGCTCGCCAAGCTGGCCGGAGCGATGAAGGCGTCGCTGTCGCAGGCGGTCGGTCTGTTCGCGGCCCCGCTGGCTCAGGTCGCCCGGCTCATCGGTGCGCTCGAGCAGAAGGCGGCCGTTGATCCTTCGATCATCGGCGGTCGCGGCGCCGCTGAGGCGAGCCCCGAGGCCAGCGACGCCGAGGACGGCGCCGCCACCGAAACCGCATCCGACGAGGCGGACGCCGCCGCCGAGGCCAGCGACGCCGAGGACGGCGCTGCCACCGAAACCGCATCCGACGAGGCGGACGCCGCCGCCGAGGCCAGCGACGCCGAGGACGGCGCTGCCACCGAAACCGCATCCGACGAGGCGGACGCCGCCGCCGAGGCCAGCGACGCCGAGGACGGCGCCGAGTCGCCCCCCGATCCGCAGCCTGATCACGTGCCCCCGGCGGCCACCGGCGACGCCGGGCCGGGCGCCGAACCCGACGCGTAGTAGCCCACACCCCTCCCCGCAACCCGTACCAGGAAGGATCCACTGATGGCGAAGCTCAGCACGCCCGACCTGCTCGAGGCATTCAAGGAAATGACCCTCATCGAGCTCTCCGAATTCGTAAAGGAGTTCGAAGAGACCTTCGGCGTCACTGCGGCAGCACCCGTGGCGGTCGCAGCAGCGCCCGCCACGGGCGGGGGCGCCGGCGCCGGCGATGCCGCCGTTGAGGAGCAGGACGAGTTCGACGTAATCCTCGAAGGAGCCGGAGACAAGAAGATCCAGGTGATCAAGGAGGTTCGCGCGCTGACCAGCCTCGGTCTCAAGGAAGCGAAGGACCTGGTCGACGGGGCCCCGAAGGCGCTGCTCGAGAAGGTGAACAAGGAGACCGCCGAAAAGGCGAAGGCGGCCCTCGAAGGCGCCGGCGCCAAGGTCACGGTGAAGTAGCCGATCGGACGCCAGTGCGCCCCGTGGCGCCCGAGCGGGGCAAGCGGCGGTAGCGACCGAACCGTCCTGGGCGCCCCCGCGCGAATGGGCTACCCTGCGGTCACCATCGGCTTGTTGTGGCGCCGGTCACAGTCGCGGACCGGCTCTAGGCTCGCCCCTCCGGCGAGGGCGAAGGGACGGGCGGCGTGGGTGTTGAGGTCCGGGTCGAGGGGCTGACCAAGTCGTTCGGCCGCCAGATGATCTGGGAGGACGTCTCCCTCACCCTGCCGGCCGGGGAGATCTCCGTTCTGCTGGGCCCATCCGGGACCGGCAAGTCGGTCTTCCTCAAACATCTGATCGGCCTGTTGCGGCCGGACCGTGGGCACGTCTATGTGGACGGGCAGGACGTCCCCAGGCTCTCCGAGCACAAGCTCTACGAGGTGCGTCGGTTGTTCGGTGTCCTGTTTCAGGACGGCGCCCTGTTCGGATCGATGAATATCTATGACAACGTCGCCTTCCCGCTGCGGGAGCACACGAAGAAGAGCGAGAAGGAAATTCGCGACATTGTCATGGAGAAGCTCGAGATCACCGGCCTCACCGGGGCCGAGCGCAAGCTCCCCGGGGAGATCTCCGGGGGGATGCGCAAGCGGGCCGGGTTGGCCCGCGCGCTGGTTCTCGATCCGCAAATCCTGCTATTCGACGAGCCGGACTCGGGATTGGACCCGGTCCGTTCGGCTTATCTCAACCAGCTGATCATCGATCTGAATTCGCAGATCCAGGCGACCATGCTGATCGTCACCCACGACGTCAACACGGCGCGGACCGTTCCGGACAACATCGGCCTGCTCTACCGTCGGCACCTGGCCATGTTCGGCCCGCGCGAGATGCTGCTGTCGAGCCAAGAGCCGGTTGTCCGGCAGTTCCTCAATGCCCGCCGACAGGGGCCGATCGGGATGGCGGAGGAGAAGGACGCCGCGGAGCTCGCCGCCGAGGCCGAGTCGGGCGAGGTTATCCCTGACCTGCCACCGATCCCCCCGCAGATCCTTCCCAGCGACGGCCAGCCGCGGCCGACGATGCGCCTCCCGGGTAAGTGGCTCACCGAGAACGGCGTGACCCCGCCACCCGGTTCCTACGTCGGTGAGGGCGACCCCGACCGGTGGAACCGGGCGACCGGGCCACCCGCGGCTAGCGCTCCGGCCGACGGGGCCCGGCGTCGGCCGGCGAATCGCCCCGTGGCACGTCCCGCCGAGTCCGACGACGACGGCGAGGTGTCGGTGCGGGTCGTTCCGTCGAAGCGGACCGGCACCGGCCGGCGTTCCGGGGCGCCGGGGCCTGCCGCTGCGAAACCGAAGGCGAAGCATGCGGTGGCCAAGGCCGCGCCGAAACGGGCGGCGGCGAAGGCGGCAGGGAGTCGTGGCGCGGCCAAGAGTGCGACGAGCCGTGGTTCCGTCGCCGGGGGGAGGCCCGCCGCGGGGACCAAGGCGGCCGCGCGGCGGCGGGGCAGCCCGGAGGCCAGGTGAGCGGCACCCTCCCGCTCGGGGTGTTCCGGCAGACCGGCAGCTTCTTCGCTCTCGCGCTGGACACCATGCGGGCGACCGTCCGCCGGCCCTTCCAGTGGGCGGAGCTGATCGACCAGGCCTGGTTCATCGCAAGCGTGACGATCCTTCCGACCGCCCTCGTCTCGATCCCGTTCGGCGCCGTCATCGCCCTAGAGCTCGGCAACCTGACCAGGCAGGTCGGCGCACAGTCGTTCACCGGGGCCGCCTCGGTGCTGGCGATCGTCCGGGAAGCCTCGCCGATCGTGACGGCGTTGCTCATCGCCGGCGCGGGCGGTTCGGCGATCTGCGCAGACCTGGGCAGTCGCAAGATCCGGGACGAGATCGACGCCATGGAAGTGCTGGGGATCTCCCCGATCCAACGCCTGGTAGTGCCGAGGGTTTTCGCCTCGATCATCGTCGCCGTTCTGCTGAACGGCCTGGTCTCGGTTGTCGGCGTCTGCGGCGGCTATTTCTTCAATGTGATCATCCAACACGGAACACCCGGCGCCTACCTATCGTCGTTCACCGCGCTCGCGCAGATCCAGGATCTTTTCGCCGGGGAATTCAAGGCGGCAATCTTCGGGCTGATCGCGGCGCTGGTGGCTGCCTACAAGGGGCTGAATCCGGGCGCCGGCCCCAAGGGGGTCGGCGACGCCGTCAACCAGAGCGTGATCATCACCTTTATGCTGTTGTTCCTGACGAATTTCATCCTGACGGCGATTTACTTCCAGATCGTCCCGCAGAAGGCAACCTAAGTGGCCACCGCCGGAACGCTTCCCCGTCCACTGCGCGCACCCCTTCGCCTCCTGCGCCGCACCTTCGTCGACATCCCGCTCGGCGCGCTGGACGACATGGGCGAACAGTTGTCGTTCTACGGGCGGTCGATCATTTGGGCGCCGCGCGCGGTCGTCAGGTACTACAAGGAGATCGTCCGGCTAATCGCCGAGGTAAGTCTCGGTTCGGGCGCGCTCGCGATCATCGCGGGAAGTGTCGGCGTGATCGGTTTCCTCACCTTCTTCACCGGCACCGAAGTGGGGCTGGAGGGCTACCAGGGGCTCAACCAAATCGGCGTAGCCCGGTTCGCGGCCTTCATTTCCGCGTACTTCAACACCCGTGAGATCTCCCCGTTGGTCGCCGGCCTGGCGCTGTCGGCGACCGTCGGCGCCGGGTTCACCGCCCAACTCGGGGCCATGCGGATCGCCGAGGAGGTGGATGCGCTCGAGGTCATGGGCGTGCCGTCCATTCCCTACCTCGTCACCACCCGGCTGATTGCGGGGCTCGTCGCGGTAGTCCCGCTCTACGTGGTCGGACTGCTCGCCTCGTACTTCGCTACTCGGTTCATCGTCATCGACTACTTCCACCAGTCGGCCGGCACCTACGACAGCGTGTTCCATGAATTCCTGCCGCCGATCGACGTCTTCTATTCGTTCCTCAAGGTCGTCATCTTCGCCATCGTGATCATGCTGATCCATTGCTACTACGGCTATTACGCGAGTGGCGGACCGGCCGGTGTCGGCGTCGCCGTGGGACGCGCAGTCCGGACCGCGATCGTCGCGATCAACGTCATCGACCTGTTCCTGAGCTTGGCGATCTGGGGCGCCAACACCACCGTCAAGGTCGCGGGGTAGCAGGACTATGCCCGCCGGTGTTCTCATCGCCGCTAAGCGAAAGCTGCAGGGGCTCGCCTTCCTTGTCGTCGTGGGCTTTCTCCTTGCGCTCACGATCGTCATATACAACAAGGCCTTGCCCTGGGATCACACGATCAAGGTGGTCCTGCAGGCCGATCGAATCGGGCATCAGCTGATCGTCCCGGCGGACGTCAAGCTGCGCGGCATCGAGGTGGGCCAGGTCCGGGCCGTCTCGACGAACGGGCAGTACGCGCTCCTCGACCTGGAGATCGACCCGAACGAGGCCTCGATCATCCCGATCAACGTGACCGCCGAGATCCTGCCGAAGACCCTGTTCGGCGAGAAGTACGTCGATCTGATCCTTCCGGCCGACCCTTCCGCGACGAACATCAGCGAGGTCAAGAACCCGGTCATCGACGAGAACCACTCAACGACGGCGATCGAGACCGAGAAGGTCTTCGACGACCTGCTGCCGTTGCTTCAGGCGCTCAAGCCGGTGCAGCTCAACTACACCCTGACCGCGCTCGCCACCGCCCTTCAGGGCCGGGGGAGCGAACTCGGCCAGAACCTCACCCTCGCCGATCAGTACTTCGCCTCGTTCAACCCGCACCTGGGCACGTTCGAGCACGACATCTCAGGACTGGCCGACCTCGCCGCGAACTACGCCCAGGCCACCCCCAACCTGCTGGCCATGGCACGCAACTTCTCGGTCAACGCCCGGACGATCACCGAGAAGCAGGATGTCTATGCGCAGTTCCTGATCGGCACCGCGGGCTTCGCGAACACCGCCCGGGAGATCACCGCGCAGAACGCATCCAACCTGATCAACCTGGCCGACTTCAGTGAGCCGACCCTGGCCACGCTCGCCCGCTACTCGCCGGAGTTCACCTGCCTGCTGATCGGGCTGGACAGGATCCATCCCCTGATCGCCTCCACGTTCCAGACTCTCGGCGCGTCACCGGGCATCCCGGCCTCGACGCCGGCGCTGCACATCACGGTCCAGGCCATTCAGCAGCCACCGGGCTACACCTACCCGGTCGACCTGCCGCAGAACTCGAGCGACCCAGGTCCGGACTGCCACGGGTTGCCCAATGCCCCCGCCCCACCGGGGATCGCGCCGCCGCCGCCGAACTCGAGCAAGGTGGCGCTGGCTTCGATGGGACTCGACGGCAGCCCGGCTGATGTGAGCGCGGTGGCCGCCGTCACCGCGCCGCTGCTCGGCGTGTCCAGTGACCAGGTGCCGAACTACGCGGACCTCCTCGTCGGGCCGGTGGTCCGCGGTGGGGCGGTGAGCTACTCGTGAGGCTCAATCCGCGTACGGGGAGCAACCTCGTCAAGCTGGTGATCTTCGCTGTGTTGACGGGCTTCGTCACCTTGTTGCTTGGGATCACCATCGCGAACGGCGGCCTCGGCGGCGCAACCGTGACCTACCGGGCGGACTTCAAAGACGTAACCAGCCTGATCCCGGGCGACGACGTGCGGGTCGCCGGTGTTCGGGTCGGGCAGGTCAAGGGAATCAAGATCGTCGATGACCGGAACAAATGCCCGTTCGCCACCCCGACGTGCCTTCCGGTCTACGCCGAGGTCACGTTCGTCCTACAGAAGAGCGTCCCGCTGTTCACGTCGGCCCGGGCGGTCATGCGCTACCGAAACCTGGTCGGCCAGCGGTTCGTCGAGATCCAGGAGAGCCCCGGCCCGGCCGGATTGCTTCCCAGCGGTGGGTTGATCCCGCTGAGCCAGACGTCTCCGGCCCTGAACCTCACGGACCTCTTCAACGGCTTCAAGCCACTGTTCCAGGCGCTGTCGCCGCAGGATGTCAATGCGTTCTCCTACGACGTCATCCAGACGCTGCAGGGTGAAGGCGGCACCATCGACCAGCTGCTGACGAACTCCGCGTCGCTGACCACGACGATCGCCGACCGGGACGCCCTGATCGGTCAGGTCATCAACAACCTGGACGGGGTCCTGGGCACTGTCGACGCACACGACCAGGGACTCGATCAGCTGATCGTCCAGCTTCAGCGGCTGGTGACCGGGCTGGCTCAGGACCGAGGCACGATTGCGGCGTCGCTCGGCAACATCAACAGCCTGGCCGTTTCGACCGCTCAGCTCATCTCAGATATCCGGCCTCCGCTGCCCGCAGACCTATTCGGGTTGAGTAGCCTCGCCAATTCGCTCGCGACCACCAAGAACAAGGACGGCAAGACCACCCTCGACGAGTTCCTGACGACCCTTCCGGACAAGCTCAATCGGATCACGAGCACGGCGACGTACGGCTCCTGGTTCAACTTCTACCTGTGTAACGCGGACTACGCGGTGCAGAACCCGAACGGGACCTTGACATACAGCACCGTTCGCCTGCACGTCAATGCCCCCGCCTGCAATGCGGGCGGTGGCTGATGACCCCGTTCCGCGAGCGCAATCCGGTCCCGATCGCACTGATCGGGCTCACCGCCATTCTGATCGTCCTGTTCGCTGCCTTCAACGCGCAGAGCCTGCCGTTGATCGGCGGGGGCACCACCTACTACGCCGATTTCACCGACGCGAGCAACCTTCAGCCCAACGACGATGTCCGGCTGGCCGGCGTGAAGATCGGGTCGGTCGAGTCCATCGCATTGCACGGCACAGTCGTGCGGGTGGCTTTCCGGGTCAAGGGAACGACCCTGGGCGGTCAGAGCCATGCCGAGATCGAGATCAAGACCCTGCTCGGCCAGAAGTACATCCTCATCGACTCCGAGGGCAGCGGTCAGCTGGCCTCCGGCGCCGTGATACCGGTGACCAGGACCACCACACCCTTCGACGTCACGACCGCGTTCATCGGTCTGGCGCAGCACATCGAGGCGATCAACACCACCCAGCTCGCGCAGGCCTTCACGACGATCGCCTCGGCGTTCTCGACCTCCCCGCCCGAGGTGAAGTCCTCCCTGGTCGGCCTTCAGCGACTATCCACGACCATTGCCTCCCGCGACGCGGTGCTCACCGACCTGCTCGGTCATGCTCAGAACGTGACCGCGGAGTTGGCCGCGCGCGACGCTGAGGTGACCAAACTGATCAACGACGGTGACCTCATTCTGCAGACCCTCAACGAGCAGTCCGCGGTCATCCATGCCCTGCTCGTCAACTCCGCGGAGCTGGCCAGCCAGCTCACCGCCCTGGTGGCGGAGAACCGGGCCGCACTGACACCCGCCCTGACGAACCTGCATTCGGTGATCACCATCCTCCAGAAAGACCAGTTCGATCTCGTGAACTCGGTGCACCTGCTTGCCCCCTTCGTGCGGGACTTCACGAACACCCTGGGCAACGGGGAATGGTTCGACACCCTGGTCGCGAATCTCCCGCCGCCGTCCAACCAGGTCCAGCTGGGTCCCCAGTCCTCGTCCGGGCCGCCGGGGGGGCACTGATATGAGGCGCCTGCCCCTGTTGGTTGCGGCCGCCGTGGCCGTGCTGATCGCCGCCGTAGCGGTGGCGCTTTCCTCCGGTGCGCCGCAGAAACGGCTCACCGTGATCTTCCCTCGGGTCACCGGACTCTACGTCGATTCCAGCGTGCGGATCCTCGGCGTCCCCGTCGGCAAGATCACCAAAATCACCCCGGATGGAACCCAGGTGGTCGTGGAGATCAGCTACGACGCCAAGTACAAGCTCCCCGCCGGCGTCGACGCGATCCTCGTCCCGCCGTCGATCGTGTCGGACCGTTACGTGCAGCTCGCACCGGTGTACTCCGGCGGACCGCTGTTCGATGCCAGCCAGCCGATTCCGATGAGCCGTACCGAGGTCCCGGTCGAACTTGACCAGATCTTCGGTGAGATCAACCAACTCGACGTCGCGCTCGGGCCCAACGGCGCGAACGCGCACGGGGCCCTGGCCCAACTGATTCAGGTCGGTGCCGCGAATCTCGAGGGGAACGGGCAGCAGTTCCACGACACGGTCGAGGCCTTTTCCCAGGCGATCAGCACCTTGTCGTCAAACCGAAGCAACCTGTTCGGCACGCTGAGCAACCTCGAGAAGTTCAGCCAGACCTTGGCTCAGGACGACGGGGGCGTCCGTCGGGTGAGCGCCGATCTGGCGACGGTGTCCGCGCAACTCGACAACGAGCGACGGGACCTCGGGCTCGCGCTCAAGAACCTGGCCATCGCGCTCGGCCAGGTCGCCTCGTTCGTTCAGGAGAACAAGTCCCAGCTCACGGCGGACATCACCGGTCTCACATCGGTGACCAGCGGGCTGGTGAGCGAGAAGCGGGCACTCGAAGAGTTCCTGGACAACGCGCCGACCGCCCTCGCCGACCTGGCTCTCACCTACGACCCGGCCAGCCAGACTCTGCGCACACGCAACAACAGCGGGCAGAGCTTCGGACCCCCGACCAGTCCGCTGAGCCCGTTCTGCCAGCTACTGACCGCGCTCGGTCAGCCGTGCACCCTCGCGGCCGGCCCGGCGGTTGGCGTCAGCGCGGGCACCGCGGGCGTGCCGTCCGCGCAGCAGTCGCTCGATGCATTGTTGGGAGCCGGCCAATGACCTACCGCCGGCTCCCCCGGGTCCTCGTCGCCGCGCTCGCCCTCGCCTTCGCACTTGGCGGCTGCTCCCTCACCCAAGGTCTCTACGGGGTGTCCCTGCCGGGATCGGTCGGAGGCCCGGTCCGGGTTGTCGCCTACTTCGACAACGTCTCCGACCTGGTCCCGCAATCTTCGGTCAAGGTCGCCGACGTGACGGTCGGCACCGTGGAGAAGATCACCCTGGCGAAGGTCACCGACCCGAGCGGTCAGCCCAGGTGGGCGGCCAAGGTCGTCATGCAGATCCAGAAGTCGGCGCACCTGCCCAGCAACACCGTGGCGATCCTTCAGCAGACTAGCCTGCTCGGTGAGAAGTTCGTCGAGCTCGGGCCACCAGCCGGGGTGCCCCCCGCCGCCGGTTTCCTCAGCCCGACCGGTCCGGACGGCGCGATCACGATCCAATACGGCAACACCACTTCCTACCCCGACATCGAAGCGGTCTTCGGGGCGCTTTCGTTCCTGCTCAATGGCGGCGGTCTGGGCCAGCTCGAGACGATCGACTACGAGCTCTCCCAGGCGCTGACCGGCCGCGAGGCCAGCGTTCGAGACCTGCTCCACCAGCTCAACGTGTTGCTCGGCGGCCTCAACACCCAGAAGTCGGAGATCGTCCGCGCTCTGAACGCGACCGAGGCGCTGTCCAGTCAACTGGAGGCACAGCGCCAGACCATCGCGACTGCGCTCGATGAACTCGGCCCCGGGCTCAAGGTCCTCGCCGACGAGCGGGACCAACTGGTCGGGCTCCTGTCTAGTCTGTCCAATCTCGGTGTCGTCGCGACCCGGGTGATCAACGCGAGCCAGGCCGCCACCACCGCTGATTTCGCCGACCTGAAGCCCATCGTCGCTCGAATCGCCGCGGCGGGCAGCTCGCTGCCGCGTTCGCTGGACCTGCTGCTCGACTACCCGTTCCCGCTCGACTCGGTGGCAGCCATCCCAGGCGATTACACGGCCCTCTACGCGACGGTGCTGGTGAGCCCGCAGACTTGCGCCGTGCTCATGCTGCCGATCAACGTCTGCCCGACGGCCCTGGCCAGCCGTCAGGGCGGTACCACGGGCCGAGGCGCGACCGGGAACGGGAGCCCGCTCCTTCCGACCGTGAGCCCGCTCGTCCCGACCCAGACCGGACCGGTCGCCGCCGGCGAACAGGCTCTGGAGCGCCTCCTCGGTGTGGTAGGGACGCCATGATCAGCCGCAGGGTCAAGATTCAACTTGTCGCCTTCGTGATCATTTCGTTCCTAGGGGTGATCTACACCGGCCTCACCTACGTCGGTATTCACCCGTTCGGTGGGCCGTTTACGGTCACCGCCTATTTCCGTGACTCCGGAGGGATCTTCGCCAACGCCCAGGTCACGGAGCGTGGAGTCCTGATCGGCAAGGTCGGCTCGCTGAGCTTCGACAAGAACGTCCCCAACGGGGTCGCCGTTCACTTGCAGATCGACTCGAAATACAAGAACAAGATCCCGGCGGACAGCAATGCGATGGTCGCCGACCTGTCCGCGGTCGGCGAGCAATACGTCGACATCGAGCCGCAGACGATGTCCGGCCCCTATCTGCGCGACGGCGGAGTCATTTCGTTGAATCGCACCTCGATCCCGGTGGACGACGCGACCATCCTGCTGAACCTGGACAAATTCGTCACCTCAGTCAACATCCCGCAGCTGGAGACGGTGATCTCCGAGCTCGGGAACGCCTTCCAGGACACCGGGCCCGCCTTGCAACGCCTGATCGACGCCGGGGACGCTCTGACCCAAACGGCGAAGCAGAACCTGCCCACCGACATCGCGCTGCTCGACTCCGGCCGCACCGTGCTCGACACGCAGCAGGCGCTCAACGGCGATCTGCAGGCTTTCACCGCCAACCTGGCCGGTCTGTCCGGACAGCTGGTCTCGAGCGATCCCGATTTGCGATCATTCTTGGACAACGGGGTTCTCAGCGCTCAGCAACTCCAGCAGCTGCTCCAGGCTAACCAGACGGACCTGCCCGTGCTGCTCTCGAACCTGGTCACGTTGGCGCAGGTTCAGGAGGTAAGGATCCCGGGGCTGAAGACGATCCTCGCGCTATACCCGTCGAACGTCGCCAACGGCTTCCTCACCGCCGGGAGCACGACGCCCGGGCAACCCTTGCTCGGCCATGCCCACTTCGGCATCGCGACGACGCAGAACCCGGCGGTGTGCACGACCGGTTACGGGACGACGCCCCGTTCCAACGTCCCGAGCAACTACGGGGGACCGGCCAATCTCAACACCTACTGCAACCAATCAGTGCTGGCGAACGGTGGCTCTTCGGGCCCGTCCGACGTCCGCGGGGCTCGCAACTCGCCGCGGCCGCCGGGGGATAGCACGGAGAATCCGCCGCCGGGCGGGTACAAGCAGCTACCCGGCGCCACCTACCCGTCGGGCCCGTCCGCGGGACCGCCCCCGAACACCTCGGGTTACCCGTCCGCGAGCGCCGCCCCGGCGGCGCGCGGCATGACGATCGCGCCGTATGATCCGCTCACCGGCGTCATCCGGGCGCCCGACGGACAGACCTACGTCCTCGGCGATAGCGGCGGCGAGCAGCAGTACCTGGGCAACCAGTCCTGGCAGTGGCTGTTGCTGGCTCCCGTCCTCGGCTGACACGTCGTCCGACGGCTTCGACCGTCCAGCCCGAGGGAGCGCATGGCCGTCTCGACCGATGCTCTCCTGCCGCGCCGGAGTCCCGCCGTGCCGGCTCTCGCGGGCCTGTTGGGTGTGCTCGTCGCGGGAATCATCGCGCTCGCCGTCTTCGTGGGCCTCTGGTCTGACCGGCTCTCGTCGCTGCGCTCGACGGTGTCCGCCGAGCAGGCCCTGCTGGCCACCGCGCGGCAGGAGGTCTTGAACTTCACCTCATTCGACTTCCGAAAGCTGGACGGCGAGTTCGCGCTCGTATCTGCGGAATCGACCGGCCCCTTCAAGGCTGACTTCATCAAGAACGAGGCCTCCGTCCGCGCCAACTTCATCGGCAACAAGCTGGTCTCCCAAGGCCGCATCGACGATGCCGCCATAGCTACCTCTGGCGGCAGCACCGCCACCCTCATCGTCGCCGGCGAGGACTACGTTCAGGTACTGGGCGGTACTGCGGATACCAACCCCCTTCGGCTCCGGCTGGTCGTCGTCATGGTGCGGACGAACGGGCATTGGCTGCTCGACTCGGTCCGCGACGTGGACAGCTCGTGATCCCGGGCCCGGTGATCAGATGAGCGACGAATCCGCGAGGCGCCGCAGAATCCGGGTGGCCGGGCAACCGGTGCGGCCGGATCGGGCGGCCAGGGATCCGGACGAGGGCGAGCCGGAACAGCCCGAGGCCGAGGCCGGGCCCGCTGCCGCCGAGCCACAGGAGCCGCAGATCCCGCCGCGACCTGCGGAGGCGGAGCCGGAAGCCGATAGCGCCCCGACGATCACTGAGACGATCACTGAACCGACATCCGCCCCGCTGGCCGACCCGGTTCCCGCGCCGCTAGGTGACGAGTTCGAACCGCACAGTGACGAAGCGGTGCGGGTGCCGGAGCTGCCGCCGGAGACGGATCTGCCGCCGCCCCCGGAGCCGGACATCTCGTCTGAGCCGGAGCCCGAACCGGAGCCGGAGCCGGAGCCGGAGCCCGAACCGGAACCGGAACCGGAACCGGAGCCGGAGCCGGAAGCCCCTCCCGGGGGCACGGGCGACCTCGCGCCGCAAGCGGCCGAGGTTGCGGACGACGAGGACGCCCCGGCGGTGATCCCCCCGCGGGACCCCAGGCTCGCCCCCCTGCTGGTAGCGATCGGGATCGCCGCCCTGCTGGCCGTCGGGCTCGGCGTCGTAGGGTTCTTGATCAAGGGAAGGCTTGATCCGTTGAGCTCCGCGAGCAGTTCGCGGATCCAGGTGCTCCAAGCGGCCGAGGCCGGGGCGACGGCCGTCATCTCGGTCGACTACCGGCATCTCGGCCGCGACGTCGCCAACGCCAACGCCTACCTCACCCCCGCGTTCCGGGCGGGGTACGACAAGTTCCGCGGTCAGATCGAAGCCACCTACCTGACGAACCACTCGGTGATCGTCAGCCAGGTGATCATCGGCGGAGTCCGTGATCTCACGGCCAATCAGGGCTTCGTGCTGCTGTTCCTCAACCAGTTGACGACCGGCACGGCCGAGGCAGCCGGCCGCTTGGACCGGGACCGGGTCTTGGTGACCATGGTCAAGCAGAACGGCCGCTGGCTCGTGTCCGGCCTCCAGGCGCTCTGAGCGGCAGCGATTCCCGGCGAGCCTGGTTGACGATTCCGGCCCGACCCGCCATCCTCGTCCTAGCAGTGACAACAGCAGCCCGGCAGCTCGACGTGGCTCGCCTCGACAGCGGTGTGCCTTATGGCTACACTGCACCTCTGCGCTGCCTTCTGACGACCTCGCCTTGTGGCGGGTCGTCCGGCGTGCGCGCGCTTCGCCCGCGAGCACTTGGAAGGACCCCTCTTGGCCCCCTCGCGCACCGCTTCGACCAGCCCCTCGCGTACCGACTCCGGACGGATCTCGTTCGCCAAGATCCGTGAGCCGCTCGAGGTCCCGAACCTCCTGGCCCTGCAAACCTCGTCCTTCGACTGGCTGATCGGCGCGGAGGCATGGCGCGCCGAGGCTGGGCCGGACGTGATCCCGGGTCTGGAGGAGATCCTCACCGAGATCAGCCCGATCAAGGACTTCTCCGAGTCGATGTCCCTCGAGTTCCGGGAACCCCGGCTGGAGGAGCCCAAGTACTCCATCGAGGAGTGCAAGGACAAGGACATGACGTACTCGGCGCCGCTGTTCGTCATCGCCGAGTTCACGAACAACGAGACCGGTGAGATCAAGAGTCAGACGGTCTTCATGGGGGACTTCCCGTTGATGACGACGGGCGGCACGTTCATCATCAACGGCACCGAGCGCGTTGTCGTCTCCCAGCTCGTCCGGTCGCCCGGCGTCTACTACGAGCGCACCCTCGACAAGACTTCGGACAAGGACGTGTACGGCTGCAAGGTGATCCCCTCCCGGGGCGCCTGGCTCGAGTTCGAGGTCGACAAGCGGGACACCGTCGGGGTCCGGATCGACCGTAAGCGCCGGCAGCCGGTCACGGTCCTGCTCCGGGCGCTCGGCTGGGACAACGCGCGGATCCTCGAGCGCTTCGGCGACTTCGAGTCCATGCGGATCACCCTGGATAAGGACCACACCCAGACCCAGGACGAGGCGCTGGTCGACATCTATCGCAAGCTTCGTCCCGGCGAGCCGCCGACGCGAGATGCGGCCGATGCGCTCCTGACGAATCTTTACTTCAACGAGAAGCGCTACGACCTGGCCAAGGTCGGTCGATACAAGGTGAACAAGAAGCTCGGCCTCAGCCTCCCGCACTCGACGGGCACGCTGACCGAGGACGACGTCGTGGCTGCGATCGACTACATCGTCCGGCTCCACGCCGCAGAGCCGGGCTTCGAAACCGACGACATCGACCACTTCGGCAACCGGCGGCTGCGTACCGTCGGGGAGCTGATCCAAAACCAGGTCCGGATCGGTCTGGCTAGGATGGAGCGGGTCGTCCGCGAACGAATGACGACTCAGGACGTCGAGGCGATCACGCCGCAGACCCTGATCAACATCCGCCCTGTGGTTGCGTCGATCAAGGAGTTCTTCGGCACCAGCCAGCTGTCCCAGTTCATGGACCAGACCAACCCGTTGGCGGGCCTGACGCACAAGCGGCGGCTGTCCGCGCTCGGCCCTGGCGGTCTGTCGCGGGAGCGCGCGGGATTCGAGGTCCGCGACGTGCACCCGAGCCATTACGGGCGGATGTGTCCGATCGAGACGCCGGAAGGCCCGAACATCGGCCTGATCGGGTCACTTTCCACCTACGCAAAGGTGAACTCCTTCGGGTTCGTGGAGACCCCCTACCGGAAGGTCAAGAACGGCAAGGTCACCGACCAGATCGACTACCTGACCGCCGACGAAGAGGATCGCTACGTCATCGCGCAGGCGAACGCTCCGCTCACGACCGACGGCAAGTTCGCCGAGGTGCGGGTCCTGGTTCGTAAGAAGGGCGGCGAGGTCGACTACCTCGAGCCGGCGGCTGTCGACTACATGGACGTCTCGCCGCGGCAGATGGTGTCTGTTGCCACGGCCATGATCCCGTTTCTCGAGCATGACGACGCGAACCGGGCCCTGATGGGATCGAACATGCAGCGCCAGGCCGTGCCCCTGCTGCGCAGCGAGGCCCCGCTGGTCGGCACCGGCATGGAACAGCGCGCCGCCAAGGACGCTGGGGACGTGGTAGTTGCCGAGCAGGCCGGCGTCGTCGAGGACATGTGTGCCGACTACATCACGATCCACCACGACGACGGGACCCGCCGGACCTACCGATTGGCCAAGTTCCGCCGGTCCAACCAGGGCACCTGCATCAATCAGAAGCCCATGGTCCACGACGGGGAGCGGGTGGCGGCCGGGCAGGTCATCGCCGATGGGCCGTGCACTGCGAACGGGGAGATGGCGCTCGGCAAGAACCTGCTGGTGGCGTTCATGCCCTGGGAGGGCCACAACTACGAGGACGCGATCATCCTGTCTCAGCGGCTGGTCCAGGACGATGTGCTGTCCTCGATCCACATCGAGGAGCACGAGGTCGACGCCCGGGACACCAAGCTGGGTCCCGAGGAGATCACCCGAGACATCCCGAACGTGAGCGAGGAGGTCCTCGCGGACCTCGACGAGCGGGGGATCATCCGGATCGGGGCGGAGGTCGGGCCCGGGGACGTTCTAGTCGGCAAGGTCACCCCCAAGGGGGAGACCGAGCTCACCCCCGAGGAGCGGTTGCTCCGGGCGATCTTCGGCGAGAAGGCCCGCGAGGTGCGAGACACCTCGCTCAAGGTGCCGCACGGCGAGTCCGGCAAGGTGATCGGTGTCCGGGTGTTCAGCCGGGATGAGGGCGACGAGCTGCCGCCCGGAGTCAACGAGCTGGTCCGGGTCTATGTCGCCCAGAAGCGCAAGATCACCGAAGGCGACAAGTTGGCCGGGCGGCATGGCAACAAGGGCGTTATCGCGAAGATCCTGCCGCAGGAGGACATGCCGTTCCTCGAGGACGGCACCGCGGTCGACATCGTGCTCAACCCGCTCGGAGTGCCGGGTCGGATGAACGTCGGGCAGGTGCTGGAGACCCACCTCGGCTGGGTGGCGAAGACCGGCTGGAAGATCACCGGCCGCTCGGAACCGTGGCAGAAGCGGCTCGCCGAGGTGGATGCGCTCGAGGCGTCTCCGGACACCTTGCTGGCGACCCCCGTCTTCGACGGTGCCCGCGAGGAGGAGGTGACCGGGCTGCTCGATGCGACATTGAGCAACCGCGATGGTGTTCAGCTGATCGGCCGGGCGGGGAAGGCGAACCTCTTCGATGGCCGAACCGGTGAGCCCTTCCGGGAGCCGATCGCGGTCGGTTACATCTACATTCTCAAGCTGCTCCACCTGGTGGATGACAAGATCCACGCCCGGTCTACCGGCCCTTACTCCATGATCACGCAGCAGCCGCTCGGCGGAAAGGCGCAGTTCGGCGGGCAGCGGTTCGGCGAGATGGAAGTCTGGGCCCTCGAGGCGTACGGGGCCGCCTACGCGCTGCAGGAGCTGCTCACGATCAAGTCCGACGACGTCCTGGGCCGGGTCAAGGTCTACGAGGCGATCGTCAAGGGCGAGAACATCCCGGAGCCGGGGATTCCGGAGTCGTTCAAGGTGCTGATCAAGGAGATGCAGTCGCTGTGCCTGAACGTCGAGGTGCTCTCCAGTGACGGCATGCAGATCGAGATGCGTGACACCGACGAAGACGTCTTCCGCGCTGCGGAAGAACTGGGTATCGACCTCAGTCGTCGTGAACCGTCGTCTGTCGAGGAGGTCTAGCTCCTCCTCACCCGACGGACCACGACGAGACCTAGGAGAAAAGCACTGTGCTGGACGTCAACTTCTTCGACGAGTTGCGCATCGGCTTGGCGACCGCGGACGACATCCGTCTGTGGTCGCACGGGGAGGTGAAGAAGCCGGAGACGATCAACTACCGCACGCTCAAGCCGGAAAAGGACGGGCTCTTCTGCGAGAAGATCTTCGGCCCCACCCGGGACTGGGAGTGCTACTGCGGGAAATACAAGCGGGTCCGGTTCAAGGGCATCATCTGCGAGCGCTGCGGCGTCGAGGTGACCCGGGCGAAGGTGCGCCGGGAACGCATGGGCCACATCGAGCTCGCCGCGCCGGTCACCCACATCTGGTACTTCAAGGGCGTGCCTAGCCGGCTCGGCTATCTGCTCGATCTCGCCCCCAAAGACCTCGAGAAGATCATCTATTTCGCGGCGTACCTGGTTACCGAGGTCGACGACACGGCTCGCCATCGCGACCTGCCCAGTGTCGAGGCCCAGATCTCGGTCGAGAAGCAACGGATCGAAGCCAAGCGTGACGCGGACATCGAAGGGCGGCAGAAGAAGAGCGAGGCCGACCTCGCCGAGCTGGAGGCCGAAGGCGCCAAAGGCGATGTCCGGCGCAAGGTGCGCGACGGGGCGGAGCGCGAGATGCGCCAGCTCCGGGATCGCGCGCAGCGCCAGCTCGACGAGCTCGACGCCGTTCTCGACGAGTTCAAGAAGCTGGCGGTCAAGCAGCTGATCCCGGATGAGCGGGTTTACCGCGAGCTCCGCGACCGGTTCGCCAAGGGCGTTAAGGACGCCGCGGGGAACTGGAAGACCCCTCCCGGGACGATGGGCGAGTACTTCGAGGCCGGGATGGGCGCCGAGTCGCTGAAGAAGCTGCTCGAGGGGTTCGACCTCGAGGCCGAGGCCGAGTCGCTGCGAGAGACCATCCGCAGCGGTAAGGGCCAGAAGAAGGCCCGAGCGCTCAAGCGCCTCAAGGTCGTATCGGCGTTCCTCAACACCCGAAACTCACCGATGGGGATGGTCCTGGACTGCGTCCCGGTCATCCCGCCGGATCTGCGTCCGATGGTCCAGCTCGACGGTGGCCGGTTTGCGACGAGTGACCTCAACGACCTCTATCGGCGGGTCATCAACCGGAACAACCGTCTCAAGCGATTGCTCGACCTCGGGGCTCCGGAGATCATCGTCAACAACGAGAAGCGGATGCTCCAGGAGGCCGTCGACGCGCTGTTCGACAACGGTCGCCGAGGCCGCCCGGTCACCGGACCCGGGAATCGGCCGCTGAAGAGCCTGTCCGACATGCTCAAGGGCAAGCAGGGCAGGTTCCGGCAGAACCTGCTCGGTAAGCGGGTCGACTACTCGGGCCGTTCGGTGATCGTCGTCGGTCCGCAGCTGAAGCTGCATCAGTGCGGGCTGCCCAAGCAGATGGCGCTCGAGCTGTTCAAGCCCTTCGTCATGAAGCGGCTGGTGGACCTCAACCACGCGCAGAACATCAAAAGCGCCAAGCGGATGGTGGAGCGGGCCCGGCCGGTGGTATGGGACGTTCTCGAGGAGGTGATCGGGGAGCACCCGGTACTGCTCAACCGCGCCCCGACGCTGCACCGACTGGGCATCCAGGCGTTCGAGCCGCAGCTCGTCGAGGGCAAGGCGATCCAGATCCATCCGCTGGTCTGCACGGCCTTCAACGCCGACTTCGACGGGGACCAGATGGCCGTGCACCTGCCGCTGTCGGCGGAGGCTCAGGCCGAGGCTCGGATTCTCATGCTCTCGAGCAACAACATCCTTTCGCCGGCACACGGCCGACCGATCACCTCACCGACCCAGGACATGGTGCTCGGGCTGTTCTACCTGACGACGCATCGGGAGGGGACCGCCGGCGAGGGCCGGGTCTTCTCGTCCGTGTCCGAGGCGATCATGGCGCACGACGCCCGTGGGCTCGATCTGCAGGCACTGATCAAGATACGGCTCCGGGACGTGCCGGACGTTGACCGTGGGACGGAGCTCGCGGCGCGGCCCTTCGCCATGCCTGAGGACGCGCAGCCGGGCGCGCCGCTGCTGCTCGAGACCACGTTGGGCCGATGCCTGTTCAACGAGACATTGCCCGTCGACTACAAGTTCGTCGATTACGAGGTCCGCAAACCCCAGCTATCAGAGATCGTCAACGACCTGGCTGAGCGTTACCCGAAGGTCCAGGTGGCGGCCACCCTCGACGCGCTGAAGGAGGCCGGTTTCCACTGGGCCACTCGCGCCGGGGTCACGATCGCGATCGACGATGTCGTGACGCCGCCGGAGAAGGCGGCGATCCTCGAGAAGACCGAGATCCAGGCGGACAAGGTTCAGAAGCAATTCGAGCGGGGGGTCATCACCGATGACGAGCGCCGCCAGGAGCTGATCGAGATCTGGACTCGGGCGACTGCTGAGGTCGCCCAAAAGATGGAAGAGAACTTCCCGAAGTACAACCCGGTCGCGATGATGGTGGGCTCAGGCGCGCGCGGGAACATGATGCAGGTTCGGCAGATCGCTGGTATGCGGGGACTGGTCGCGAACCCGAAGGGCGAGATCATCCCCCGGCCGATCAAAACCAACTTCCGCGAAGGCCTGACCGTGCTCGAGTACTTCATCTCGACGCACGGGGCCCGAAAGGGATTGGCGGACACCGCCCTGCGTACCGCCGACTCGGGGTATCTGACCCGGCGTCTGGTCGACGTCAGCCAGGACCTCATCGTCCGTGAGGACGATTGCGGGACCGAGCGCGGGATCGTCATGCCGATTGCCATGGTGGGTCGCGACGGTCAGCTGCGTCGTGATGACGACGTCGAGACCGGTGTCTACGCCCGCACCCTGGCCGAGGACGTGACGGTCGGCAAGAAGACCCTCGCCTCCGCCGGTACCGACCTCGGTGATCTGCTGATCAGCGAGCTCGTGACGGCGGGCGTCGAGCAGATCAAGGTCCGCAGCGTGCTGACCTGCGAGTCCAAGGTCGGGACGTGCGCGCTGTGCTACGGCCGCTCCCTGGCGACCGGAAAACTCGTCGACGTCGGCGAAGCGGTCGGCATCATCGCTGCCCAGTCGATCGGTGAGCCGGGTACCCAGCTCACCATGCGGACCTTCCACACCGGAGGGGTCGCCGGCGAGGACATCACCCACGGCCTGCCCCGCGTGGTCGAGTTGTTCGAAGCGCGCAAACCCAAGGGCGTGGCTCCGATCACAGAGGTCGCGGGCCGGGTGCACATCGAGGAGACCGACAAGCTCGCGAAGTTCGTCGTCGTCCCCGATGACGGGAGCGACCCGAAGGAATACCCGCTACTCAAGCGCATGCTCGCCTGGCGCTGGTACGACGCTGAGCAGGAGCGGGACCGCGGCCAGTGGCGGGTGGAGGAGGGACAGCACGTCGACGTCGGAGCGCAGCTGCACGCCGGCGCGGTCGATCCCCACGAGGTGCTCCGGATCCTCGGCCCCCGCCAGGTTCAGCTGCATCTGGTCAAGGAGGTCCAGGAGGTCTACCGGTCCCAGGGTGTGTCGATCCACGACAAGCACATCGAGATCATCATTCGGCAGATGCTCAAGCGGGTGAACGTTCTGGAGTCCGGGGATGCCGACCTGCTACCCGGAGAGCTCGTCGAGCGTCCGCGTTTCGAGGAGGAGAACCGCCGGGTCGTCGCCGAGGGCGGCACTCCGGCGTCCGCCCGGCCGGTGCTGATGGGCATTACCAAAGCGTCGCTGGCGACGGAGTCCTGGCTTTCGGCGGCGAGCTTCCAGGAGACCACCCGGGTGCTCACCGACGCGGCCATCCACGCCCGCAGCGACTCGCTCGTCGGGCTCAAGGAGAACGTCATCATCGGCAAGCTCATCCCGGCCGGAACCGGGATCAGCCGCTACCGCAACGTGCGGGTCGAGCCGACCGAGGAGGCGAAGGCGGCCGCGTACACTATGGGTGCCTACGACGACGGCGAGTACAACTTCGGGACCGGCTCGGGGCAGGCCATCCCGCTGGACGAATTCGACTACCGGGAGTACCGCTAGCCGGGATCGTCCCAGGCTTTGACCGGGCGCTGAAGGCTCGGTAGGGTATGCCCTTGTGCTCGGGGTCACCCGGGCCTTCCCGGCACGCCCCACGAGGGGTGGCGCCGACCCTTCTCCTCCGACGCATCCAAGCGTGGGCGGAGCCCGCTCGGGCGACACACCCGACCGCGGGGGTCGGTGCCGGGAGCCGCACGAGAGACGACGGAGAAACGTTGCCCACGATCCAGCAACTGGTCCGCAAGGGCCGGCAGGACAAGGTCGACAAGACCAAGACCCCGGCGCTCAAGGGCAGTCCTCAGCGCCGTGGCGTGTGCACGCGCGTCTATACGACGACGCCGAAGAAGCCGAACTCGGCGCTGCGCAAGGTCGCTCGGGTACGGCTCACCAGCGGTGTCGAGGTGACGGCCTACATCCCCGGCGTCGGTCACAACCTCCAGGAGCACTCGATCGTGCTCGTGCGTGGCGGCCGGGTGAAGGACCTGCCGGGGGTCCGCTACAAGATCGTCCGCGGGTCGCTGGACACCCAGGGCGTCCGCGGGCGCAAGCAGGCCCGCAGTCGCTACGGAGCGAAGAAGGAGAAGAGCTGATGCCCCGCAAAGGCCCGGCTCCCCGCCACCCCGTCCTCGTCGACCCGGTGTATAACTCGCCGCTGGTCACCACCCTGGTCAACAAGGTGCTGCTCCGCGGCAAGCGCTCGCGGGCGCAGAGCATCGTCTACGAAGCCCTCGAGGGCTGCCGGGCCAAAACCGGCGGCGATCCGGTGATCACCCTCAAGCGGGCGCTGGACAATGTGAAGCCGACCCTCGAGGTGAAGAGCCGGCGGGTGGGCGGCGCGACGTACCAGGTCCCGGTCGAGGTCCGGGCCGGCCGCAGCACGACCTTGGCGTTGCGCTGGCTGGTCAGCTACTCCCGGCAGCGCCGGGAGAAGACGATGACCGAGCGGTTGATGAATGAGCTGCTCGACGCGAGCAATGGCCTGGGCGCCAGCGTCAAGCGGCGCGAGGACACCCACAAGATGGCCGAGTCCAACAAGGCCTTCGCGCACTACCGCTGGTAACTACCGACACTGGGAGAGAGACGCAACGCATCGTGGCCACTGACGTCGTCGCCACCCTCGCCAAGGTCCGCAACATCGGGATCATGGCGCATATCGACGCGGGCAAAACCACGACGACCGAGCGGATCTTGTTCTACACCGGTATCAACTACAAGATCGGCGAGGTCCACGAGGGCAACGCCACGATGGACTGGATGCCACAGGAGCAGGAACGCGGCATCACGATCACCTCGGCTGCCACCACGGCGGAGTGGAACGGCCACATCATCAACATCATCGACACGCCGGGCCACGTCGACTTCACCGTGGAGGTCGAGCGCTCCCTGCGGGTGCTCGACGGGGCGGTAGCCGTCTTCGATGCCGTGGCCGGCGTGGAACCGCAGTCCGAAACCGTGTGGCGCCAGGCTGACCGCTACAGCGTGCCGCGGATCTGCTTCGTCAACAAGATGGACCGGGTCGGTGCCGAGTTCCACCGGACCGTCGACATGCTCGTGACTCGCCTCGCCGCGACGCCGCTCGTCGTCCAGCTGCCCTGGGGGGTCGAGAGCGACTTCAAGGGCGTCATCGACGTCGTCGACATGCGTGCGCTGCTGTGGCAGACCGAGGGCAAGGGTGACAAGTTCGACGTCGTCTCGATCCCGGCCGACCACGCGGAGGCCGCCCGGGAGTGGCGCGACAAGCTCATCGAGACCGTTGCCGAGAACGATGACGAGCTGATGGAGCTCTACCTCGAAGGCCGCGAGCCGGGGCGGGACCAGCTGGTTGCCGGGATCCGGAGGGCGACGATCGCGAACAAGCTCACGCCGGTCCTGTGCGGGAGCGCGTTCAAGAACAAGGGTGTCCAGCCGATGCTCGACGCGGTCGTTGACTACCTACCGAGCCCGCTGGACGTCGAGGCGGTTACCGGGCATGCGGTCGGCAACGAGGAGACCCTCCTGACCCGGGTACCGGGTGAGAACGAGCCGTTCTCCTCGCTGGCCTTCAAGATCATGAGCGACCAGCACCTTGGCAAGCTCACCTACATCCGGATTTACTCCGGCCGGCTGGAGGCCGGCACCCAGGTCCTCAACGCGACCAAGGGGCGAAAAGAGCGGATCGGCAAGATCTACCAGATGCATGCGAACCATCGCGAGGAGCGGCACGCGACCGGTGCCGGTCAGATCGTTGCCGTGATGGGGCTCAAGGACACAACCACCGGTGACACCCTCTGCGATCCTGCCAATCCGGTGATCCTGGAGTCGATGAACTTCCCGGCGCCCGTGATCGCGGTGGCGATCGAACCGAAGACCAAGGCGGACCAGGAGAAGCTCGGAACCGCCATTCAGCGGCTGGCGGAGGAGGACCCGACCTTCCAGGTGCGCAACGACGAAGAGACCGGTCAGACGATCATCTCCGGGATGGGTGAGCTGCACCTCGACGTGCTCGTCGACCGGATGCGTCGCGAGTTCAAGGTCGAGGCCAACGTCGGCAAGCCACAGGTCGCCTATCGGGAGACGATCCGACGCAAAGTGGCCAAGGTCGAGTACACGCACAAGAAGCAGACCGGCGGGTCCGGGCAGTTTGCCCGGGTCCTCATCGACATCGAACCGTCCGGTGGCGACGGTGGTGGTTATGAGTTCGTCAACAGCATTACCGGCGGCCGGATCCCGCGGGAGTACATCCCGGCCGTCGACGCCGGCTGCCAGGAGGCCATGGAGTTCGGCGTGTTGGCCGGCTACCCACTGGTGGATGTCAAAGTGACGCTCCGGGACGGTGCCTACCACGAGGTCGACTCGTCCGAACTGGCCTTCAAGATCGCCGGCTCCATGGCGTTCAAGCAGGCCGCGCGGCAGGCCGACCCGGTCATCCTTGAGCCGCTCATGGCGGTCGAGGTGACCACCCCCGACGACTTCATGGGCGAGGTCATCGGGGACCTCAACTCCCGGCGAGGGCATATCCAGGCGATGGATGAGCGGGCCGGCGCCCGGGTCGTGCGGGCCCTGGTGCCGCTCTCCGAGATGTTCGGCTACGTCGGGGATCTGCGGTCCCGGACCCAGGGCCGAGCGAGCTACAGCATGCAGTTCGAGTCGTACTCGGAAGTGCCGCAGAACATCGCAAAAGAGATCATCGCCAAGGCACACGGCGAGTAACCCCGTCCATCAGCTTCAGTCGTCGTAGGGCGAAAGACCGTCCACAGGAGGACAGCAGTGGCGAAGGCCAAGTTCGAGCGGACCAAGCCGCACGTCAACATCGGGACCATCGGTCACATTGACCATGGCAAGACGACGCTCACGGCGGCGATCACCAAGGTCTTGCATGACCAGCATCCCGAGCTGAACCCCTTCACGCCGTTCGACCAGATCGACAAGGCGCCCGAGGAGAAGGCTCGTGGCATCACGATTTCGATCGCCCACGTCGAATACCAGACCGACAACCGGCATTACGCACATGTCGACTGCCCGGGGCACGCCGACTACATCAAGAACATGATCACGGGCGCTGCCCAGATGGACGGCGCGATCCTCGTCGTCTCCGCGGCGGATGGGCCGATGCCGCAGACCAAGGAGCACGTGCTACTCGCCCGGCAGGTCGGCGTTCCCTACATCGTCGTCGCGTTGAACAAGGCCGACGTCGTCGACGACGAGGAGATCCTCGAGCTGGTCGAGCTCGAGGTACGCGAGCTGCTCAGCCAGTACGAGTTCCCGGGTGACGACGTCCCGGTGGTCCGGGTCTCCGCGCTCAAGGCCCTCGAGGGTGACGCCAAGTGGGGCGAGTCGATCCTCGAACTGATGAAGGCGGTGGACGAGTCCATCCCCGAGCCGGTCCGGGATATCGACCGGCCCTTCCTAATGCCGATCGAGGACGTCTTCACGATCACCGGCCGCGGCACTGTCGTCACCGGCCGGGTCGAGCGTGGGATCGTCAAGGTGGGCGAGACCATCGAGATTGTCGGAATCCAGGAGAAGGTGCAGACGACGACCGTCACCGGCGTCGAGATGTTCCGCAAGTTGCTCGACGAGGGTCGCGCCGGCGACAACGTCGGGCTCCTCCTGCGGGGTACCAAGCGCGAGGAGGTCGAGCGGGGCCAGGTCATCTGCAAGCCGGGCTCGATCACCCCGCACACCGACTTCGAAGCTCAGGTCTATGTCCTCAGCAAGGACGAGGGCGGCCGGCACACGCCGTTCTTCAACAACTACCGGCCACAGTTCTACTTCCGGACGACTGACGTGACCGGCGTGGTCACGCTGCCGGAGGGGACCGAGATGGTCATGCCGGGAGACAACACCGAGATGAAGGTCGAGCTGATCCAGCCGATCGCCATGGAGGACGGCCTGCGCTTCGCGATCCGCGAGGGCGGCCGCACCGTCGGCGCGGGTCGGGTCACCAAGATCATCAAGTAGTTCGACCCCGGAGCAGCGGTGGCGACACCGGCCACCGCTCCGGGTACCGAAAGCCTGGCGGCAACACCGAGGACAAGGACGTACGAGACGATGGCGGGACAGAAGATCCGCATCAGGCTCAAGGCCTACGACCACGAGGTCATCGACAGCTCGGCGCGCAAGATCGTCGAGACCGTGACCCGCACCGGCGCGCAGGTGGCCGGGCCGGTGCCGCTGCCGACCGAGAAGAACATCTACTGCGTGATCCGCTCGCCGCACAAGTACAAGGACTCGCGCGAGCACTTCGAAATGCGTACGCACAAACGACTCATCGACATCATCGATCCCACCCCCCGCACGGTCGACTCGCTGATGCGGCTCGACCTGCCGGCCGGGGTGGACATCGAGATCAAGCTCTAGGGATCGCCGCGACATGGCCACATCAATCCAGGGCGTCCTGGGCGAAAAGCTCGGGATGACGCAGGTCTTCGACGAAGCGAACCGGATCGTGCCGGTGACGGTCGTCAAGGCCGGACCGTGCGTCGTCACCCAGGTCCGCACGCCCGAACGCGACGGCTACGCCGCCGTCCAGCTCGGCTACGGCGCGATCGATCCGCGTCGGGTCACCAAGCCGGTGACCGGTCACTTCCGAAAGGCCGGGCTTCCGCCGCGCCGCCACCTCGTCGAGGTCCGCACCTTCGATGCATCGACGTACACGGTCGGTCAGGAGGTCACCGCCGAGGTGTTCAGTGCGGGTGCGCGGGTCGATGTGGTCGGAACCAGCAAGGGCAAGGGGTTCGCCGGGCCGATGAAACGGCACAACTTCAAGGGCCTCGGCGCCGGCCACGGGGTCGAGCGCAAGCATCGCTCACCGGGTTCGATCGGTGCCTGCGCGACGCCGTCCCGAGTTTTCAAGGGAACCCGGATGGCCGGTCGCCTCGGTGGCGTGCGGACAACGACGCTGAACCTCACCGTGCACGCAGTGGACGCCGAGCGGGGCCTGCTCCTCATCAAGGGGGCGGTGCCAGGGCCCACCGGGGGCCTCGTCCTGGTCCGGACCGCCGTCAAATCCGGCGTCGTCACCGGAGGCGCGCAGTGACCAGCCTCAACGTGCTCTCCGTGACCGGTGACCCAGCCGGCGCCGTGGACCTGCCGGCCGACATCTTCGACGTCCAGGTGAACGTGCCGCTGATCCACCAGGTGGTGGTTGCCCAGCTGGCCGCGGCCCGGCAGGGTACGCACGACACCAAGACCAGGGGCGAAGTACGCGGCGGTGGGCGCAAGCCATACCGGCAAAAGGGGACTGGTCGTGCTCGGCAGGGCTCGACCCGGGCGCCGCAGTTCGCCGGTGGTGGTGTAGTCCACGGGCCCACGCCTCGGGACTACGCGCAGCGCACTCCCAAGAAGATGAAGGCTGCGGCTCTGCGCGGCGCGTTGTCGGACCGGTCGCGCCATGGCCGTCTGCACGTTGTCGCCGGTTTCGTCGACGGTGAGCTGCCGTCGACCAAGTCGGCGGTCCTCGCGTTGACCCGGATCACCACAGCCCGGCATCTGCTCGTTGTCGCCGAGCGGCACGACGAGTTGACCTGGAAGAGCCTGCGCAACGTCGCCAGCGTTCACTTGATCGCCCCGGACCAGCTCAACGCCTACGACGTTTTGGTCAGCGACGATGTGGTGTTTACGGAGTCGGCGCTGGCAGCGTTCCTCGCCGGCCCACGTCGGGGGCGGTCGGTGACCGGGACGGCCCGGGAGAGCGAACTCGGCGAGCCGCAGGACGATGCGGCCGAGGCCGTCGTCGAAGAGGCTCGGGCCCAGGCTGCGGTGGCCGACAGCCCGCTGGTCCCGACCGGGACCGAGGTCGGTCCCGAGGCACCGGTGGATGAAGTCGGCGCGGACGCCGACGGGACCGTGCCAGACGAGGAGGCGCAGCCGTGATCCCCGACCCCCGCGACGTGCTTCTCGCGCCAGTGATCTCCGAGAAGAGTTATGGCCTGCTCGACGAGAATAAGTACACCTTTCTTGTCCGGCCGGACGCGAACAAGACGCAGATCAAGATTGCCGTCGAGCAGGTGTTCCACGTTCGGGTGATCGGCGTTAACACGGTGAACCGTGCCGGAAAGCGCAAGCGCATCCGGCAGGGCTTCGGTCAGCGCAACGCCACCAAGCGGGCCATCGTCAGCGTGGCGGCCGGGGACCGGATCGAAATCTTCGGGGGCCCGGTCGCCTGACCGGGACGAAACGACAGGACTGAGCGAGCGACATGGCGATCCGAAAGTACAAGCCGACCACGCCGGGACGGCGTGGCGCGAGCGTGGCCGACTTCGTCGAGATCACGCGCTCTGAGCCGGAGAAGTCGCTCACCCGCCCCGTCCACAGCAAAGGTGGGCGCAACGTCCACGGCCGGGTGACCGCCCGTCACCAGGGCGGCGGCCACAAGCGCGCCTACCGGGTGATCGATTTCCGTCGCGGCGACAAGGACGGGGTGCCGGCGAAGGTCGCGCACATCGAATACGACCCGAACCGCACCGCCCGGATCGCGCTGCTGCACTACGCCGACGGCGACAAGCGCTACATCGTCGCCCCGGCGCGGCTCCGTCAGGGAGACGTGGTGGAGGCCGGACCCGCGAGCGACATCAAGCCGGGGAACAATCTGCCGCTGCGCAATATCCCGGTCGGCACCGTGGTTCACGCCATCGAGTTGCGTCCCGGGGGTGGCGCGAAGATCGCACGCTCGGCCGGGGCCGCGGTTCAACTCGTAGCCAAAGAGGGCCGGTTCGCCCAACTCCGGATGCCGTCCGGCGAGATCCGCAACGTCGACGTTCGCTGCAGAGCGACCGTCGGCGAGGTGGGCAATGCCGAGCAATCGAACATCAACTGGGGCAAGGCCGGCCGGATGCGCTGGAAGGGTAAGCGCCCGAGTGTCCGCGGCGTTGCCATGAATCCGGTCGACCACCCTCTCGGTGGGGGTGAGGGCAAGTCCTCCGGCGGTCGACACCCGGTGAGCCCCTGGGGCAAGCCCGAGGGCCGAACCCGTCGACACAAGCCGAGCGACGCTCTAATCGTGCGCCGCCGCCGAACGAACAAGAAGCGTTAGGAGCGGGACGAGCGATGCCGCGTAGCCTGAAGAAAGGGCCCTTCGTCGACGACCACCTGCAGAAGAAGGTGGACGTTCAAAACGACAAGGGGACCAAGAACGTGATCAAGACCTGGTCACGTCGTTCGATGATCGTGCCGACGATGCTTGGCCACACGATCGCAGTGCACGACGGGCGCAAGCACATCCCGGTATTCGTCACCGAAGCCATGGTTGGTCACAAGCTCGGCGAGTTCGCGCCGACCCGGACCTTCCGCGGCCACGTCAAGGACGAGCGGCGCAGCCGCCGCGCGTAGAACTTCAACCAGGACGGGCAAGGACTATGGCGATGCACGATCCGGTGGGCGAGCAGCCCACCGCGATGGCCCGGGCGAGGTATGTCCGCGTGACCCCGATGAAGGTGCGTCGCGTGGTCGACCTCATCCGCGGGATGCCCGCGGTCGAGGCGCGCTCGACCCTGCGCTTCGCTCCCCAGTCGGCCAGCGAGCCGGTCGGGAAGGTGCTCGATTCGGCCATCGCCAACGCCGAGCACAACGGGCACCTGGACCCGGAGTCGCTCTGGGTCAGCGAGGCCTACGTAGATGAAGGCCCGACGATGAAGCGGTTCCGACCGCGAGCCCAGGGTCGGGCGTACCGCATCCGCAAGCGCACGAGCCACATCACGGTCGTCGTCGAGTCGCGCGCTGTCACCGACGCCGGCGCCACCGCCAACCGGAAGGGCAGGACCCGATAGTGGGGCAGAAGGTAAACCCGCACGGGTTCCGACTCGGGATCACCACCGAGTGGAAGTCGCGGTGGTACGCGGACAAGCTCTACAAGGACTACGTCAAAGAAGACGTCGCCATCCGCAGGATGATGTCCAAGGGTATGGAGCGCGCGGGTATCAGCCGGGTCGACATCGAGCGAACTCGGGATCGGGTCCGGGTCGACATCCACACCGCGCGGCCCGGCATTGTCATCGGGCGCCGAGGAGCCGAGGCCGACCGGATCCGGGCCGACCTCGAGACGCTCACCAGCAAGCAGGTTCAGCTCAACATCCTCGAGGTGAAGAACCCGGAGATCGACGCGCAGTTGGTCGCCCAGGGGGTTGCCGAGCAGCTGTCGAGCCGGGTTTCGTTCCGGCGCGCCATGCGCAAAGCCATGCAGTCGGCAATCAAGGGCGGCGCCAAGGGCATCCGGGTGCAGTGTTCGGGCCGGTTGGGCGGTGCCGAGATGAGCCGCTCGGAGTTCTATCGCGAAGGCCGGGTCCCGCTGCACACCCTGCGGGCGAACATCGACTACGGCTTCTACGAGGCGCGTACCACGTTCGGTCGGATCGGCGTCAAGGTGTGGATCTACAAGGGTGACGTGGTCCAGAGTCGTGCCGAACGTGAGGTGATGCAGGCGACCCTGCGTGCCGCGCAGCAGCGTGGCCGGGCCGCGCGACCGGTCCGGCGGGACGAGGGTCGATCAGCAGCGGCACCGACGCCCAGCCCGGAGTCCCCGGCCGCCGAACTTCCGCTCGAGCCCCCGGCGCCTGAGCCGGCGGAGCCCACCGCTCCTCCCGAGCCGGAGGCGCCGAGCGCCACGGACGAGCCGACCGGAGAGGGGGCCTGACATGCTCATCCCGCGCAGGCTCAAGCACCGCAAGCAGCACCACCCGGACCGATCCGGCGCGGCCAAGGGCGGCACGAAGGTCACCTTCGGCGAGTACGGCATCCAGGCCATAGAACCCGCCTACGTGACCAATCGGCAGATCGAGTCCGCACGGATCGCGATGACCAGGCACATCAAGCGTGGCGGCAAGGTGTGGATCAACATCTACCCGGACCGTCCGCTGACGAAGAAGCCGGCTGAAACCCGGATGGGTTCCGGCAAGGGGTCCCCGGAGTGGTGGATCGCCAACATCAAGCCCGGCCGGGTCATGTTCGAGCTTTCCGGGGTGCCTGAGCCGATCGCTCGGGAGGCGCTGCGCCGGGCCATGCACAAGTTGCCGATGAAGTGCCGATTTGTCCGGCGCGAGGTCGGGGAGGCGTAAATGGCTGCCATAACCACGGCCGCGGAACTGCGGGAGCTGGCCGACGAGGAGCTGGTAACCCGGCTGCGCGAAGGGAAAGAGGAGCTTTTCAACCTTCGCTTCCAGGTGGCCACCGGCCAGCTCGACAACAACCAGCGGCTGCAGACGGTCCGGCGCGACATCGCCCGGATCTACACGATCATGCGCGAGCGCGAGCTCGGGCTGTCGGTTCGACCCACGGAAAGCGATGAGGGTGTGGCATGAGCGAGTCCGAGACGACCGCACGTGGGTTCCGCAAGACCCGGGAGGGGCTCGTCGTCAGCGACAAGATGGACAAGACCGTCGTGGTCGCGGTCGAGGATCGGGTGCAGCACCCGCTATACGGCAAGACGATCCGGCGCACCAACAAGCTCAAGGCGCACGACGAGGCCAATTCCTGTGGCGTGGGCGACCGCGTGCTGCTGATGGAGACCCGGCCGATGTCAACGACGAAGCGCTGGCGGGTCGTGGAAGTCCTCGAGAAGGCCAAGTAGCGCGAGTCTGCGCGAGGTAGGAGTCCGACGTGATTCAGCAGGAGACCCGACTCCGGGTCGCCGACAACACCGGTGCCAAGGAGCTGTTGTGCATCCGGGTGCTCGGCGGCTCCGGGCGTCGCTATGCCCGGATCGGCGATGTAATCGTCGGCACGGTCAAGGACGCCCTGCCCGGGGCGGGGGTGAAGCGTGGCGACGTCGTGAAAGCAGTCGTGGTGCGAACCGTCAAGGAACGGCGGCGCCCCGACGGCTCCTACATTCGCTTCGACGAGAACGCCGCGGTGCTCATCCGCGATGGCGGCGACCCACGCGGCACCCGGATCTTTGGCCCGGTGGGCCGCGAGCTCCGCGAAAAGCGCTTCATGAAGATCATCTCGCTTGCCCCGGAGGTGCTGTAACGATGTCCGGGTTGTCGATCCGCAAAGGTGACCTGGTTCAGGTGATCAGCGGCAAGGACCGCGGCGCCAAGGGGAAGGTGATCCTGACCCTTCCGAAGGCCGACCGGGTGCTCGTCGAAGGCGTGAACCGGATCAAAAAACACACCAAGATCACGACAAATCAACGTGGCGCGCAGTCCGGTGGCATCGTCACCCAGGAGGCTCCGGTGCACGTGAGCAATGTCCAACTCGTCTGTCCCGGCTGCGGCAAGCCCTCGCGGGTCGGGCACCGGCGGGACGAGGACGGTCGGCCGGTTCGGACCTGCCGTCGCTGCGGCGTGGACGTGTGAGGACCGGTCGATGAGCGCAACGCTAGAAAACTACGTGCCGCGGCTGAAGCAGCGCTACCACGAGGAGATCGTCCCCGGGCTCCGAGGCGAATTCAGCTACGGCAACATCATGCAGGTTCCGACGCTGGTCAAGATCGTGGTGAACATGGGCGTCGGAGATGCCGCGCGCGACGCCAAGCTGATCGAAGGGGCGGTGCGGGACCTGACGTCCATCACCGGTCAGAAGCCCGCGGTTGCCCGGTCCCGAAAGTCGATTGCCCAGTTCAAGCTGCGCGAGGGCCAGCCGATCGGTGCCTACACGACCCTGCGGGGGGCTCGGATGTGGGAGTTCCTCGACCGGTTGCTGACCATCGCCCTGCCGCGAATCCGCGACTTTCGCGGGCTTTCTCCGCGCCAGTTCGACGGCAACGGGAACTACACCTTCGGCCTGACCGAGCAGGCGATGTTCCACGAAGTCGACCAGGACAAGGTCGACCGGGTCAGAGGAATGGACATCACGGTCGTGACCACCGCGGCGACGGATGACGAGGGTCGGGCTTTGCTCCGGGCCCTCGGCTTCCCCTTCAAGGAGAACTGATTCGATGGCTAAGACCGCCTTGATCAATAAGGCTGCCGGTAAACACAAGTTCGCCGTGCGCAAATACACCCGCTGTTCGCGTTGCGGCCGATCCCGTTCGGTGTACCGGGTGTTCGGGCTTTGCCGGATCTGTGTCCGGCAGATGGCGCACGCCGGCGAACTTCCCGGCGTGACCAAGAGCTCCTGGTGACTCGCTTCGCCGAAGGCCCCGCGGGGAACCACGGCGAGAAAGGCAACCTCTCATGACGATGACCGACCCCATCGCGGACATGCTCACGCGGGTTCGCAATGCCAACCACGCCTATCACGATTCGGTGAGCATGCCGTATTCCAAGATCAAGACGCATATCGCCGAGATCCTCCAGAAGGAGGGGTACATCGCCGGCTGGAACGTGGAAGACGCCGAGGTCGGCAAGAACCTCGTCGTCACCTTGAAATACGGGCCGAACCGGGAGCGGACGATCGCCGGGGTGCGGCGGATATCCAAGCCCGGGCTCCGGGTCTACGCCAAGTCGCATGGCCTTCCGAAGGTTCTCGGTGGCCTCGGCGTGGCCATCATCTCCACATCGACCGGCCTGCTGACCGACCGGCAGGCCGCCAAGCGGGGCGTGGGCGGGGAAGTCCTCGCCTTCGTCTGGTAGGCGGCACCATGTCGAGAATCGGACGGCTCCCGATCCCGGTGCCCGGTGGCGTCGACGTCGCGATCGACGGGCGCGACGTCACGGTCAAGGGCCCGAAAGGCACGCTCGCGCACACCGTGGTGGCACCCATCGACGTGACGCGCGACGAAGATGGCACGTTGCACGTCATACGGCCCAACGACGAGAACCGCACGAAGGCGCTTCACGGCCTGTCCCGCACGCTCGTCGCCAACATGGTCGTCGGCGTCACCGACGGCTACAGCAAGACCATGGAGATCGTCGGCACCGGCTACCGGGTCCAACCGCGCGGGTCGAACCTCGAGTTTGCCCTCGGATTCAGTCACCCCGTTCTCGTCGAGGCGCCGGACGGGATCAGCTTCACCGTCGAGTCTCCGACCCGGTTCATGGTCTCCGGAATCGACAAGCAGAAGGTCGGCGAGGTGGCTGCGAAGATCCGCAAGCTGCGCAAGCCCGACCCGTACAAGGGCAAGGGTGTGCGCTACCAGGGCGAGGTAGTCCGGCGCAAGGCCGGAAAGGCAGGGAAGTAGGCTATGTCCACACGTACCGCCTCTCGGTTGCGTCGGATCGGACGTACCCGCCGGCACCTTCGAGTACGGAAGAAGGTGCACGGCACCGCATCCCGGCCGCGCCTCGTCGTCACCCGTTCGGCACGCCACATCTATGCCCAGGTCGTCGATGACACGACGGGACACACGGTCGCCTCGGCCTCGACCATGGACAGCGACGTGCGTGCTAGCAGCGACGACAAGAAGGGCAAGGCCGGACAGGTCGGTCGTCTGGTCGCCTCCCGGGCGACCTCGGCCGGGGTTACCCAAGTGGTGTTCGACCGAGGCGGCAACCGGTACCACGGTCGGATCGCCGCGCTGGCCGATGCGGCCCGCGAGAGCGGGCTCGATTTCTGATGGACACCCGAGTCATGACCGAAAGGGACAGTTGATGCCTGGAGCCCAACGCCGTGGCGGCACTGCCGGCGGGGAACGGCGCGAACGGCGGGACGGCCGCGGCGCGCCCGCCGAGAAGAGCGCTTACCTCGAGCGCGTGGTGGCGATCAACCGGGTGGCCAAGGTCGTCAAGGGTGGCCGCCGGTTCAGCTTCACCGCGCTCGTGGTGGTAGGCGACGGTGACGGCAACGTCGGTGTCGGCTACGGGAAGGCGAAGGAGGTCCCGGCGGCGATCGCCAAAGGGGTCGAAGAGGCCAAGAAGCACTTCTTCGCCGTGCCGCGGATCCAGGGCACGATTCCGCACCCGATCCAGGGTGAGGCGGCCGCCGGAGTCGTGCTGCTGCGCCCGGCGAGCCCCGGAACCGGCGTAATCGCCGGTGGTCCGGTCCGCGCCGTCCTCGAATGCGCGGGGGTCCACGACGTCTTGTCGAAGTCGCTCGGCTCGTCCAACGCGATCAATATCGTCCACGCCACCGTTGCGGCGCTCAAGGGGTTGCACCGTCCGGAGGAGATCGCCGCCCGGCGCGGCTTGCCGATCGAGGACGTCGCGCCACCAGCCATGCTGCGAGCCCGTGCTGGAGCTGTGAGCTGATGCCGCGGCTGAAGATCACCCAGACCCGCTCGGAGATCGGCGGCCTTCGCAACCAGCGGGAGACGTTGCGCAGCCTCGGGCTCAAGCGGTTGCGGGATGTCGTGGTCAAAGAGGACCGCCCGGAGATCCGGGGCATGGTCGCGACGGTGGCCCACCTTGTGGCCGTCGAGGAAGTCGAGTGAGGACATGACGCTCAAGGTTCACCATCTCCGCCCCGCTCCCGGAGCTCGGACCGCCAAGACCAGGGTCGGGCGCGGCGAGGGGTCCAAGGGCAAGACCGCGGGCCGCGGGACCAAAGGGACCAAGGCTCGCGGCAGCGTGGCCCGCCACTTCGAGGGCGGCCAGATGCCGCTGCACATGCGGGTCCCGAAACTCAAGGGCTTCCGCAACCCGTTTCGTACCGAATTCCAGGTGGTCAACGTGGCCCGCTTGGCGGTCCTGTTCCCGGATGGCGGTGAGGTGGGCGTCGACGACCTGGTCACCCGCGGGGCGGTCCGCCCCGACCTGCCGGTCAAGATCCTCGGCAACGGTGAGCTGACCGTGTCCCTCGACGTGCACGCGCACGCCTTTTCCGACAGCGCGCGGCGCAAGATCACGGAGGCCGGCGGCTCGGCGACCGAGGTCTGACCGGCCCTCCGGGGCCGGCGGCGCCAGACCGGGCCGGCTCGCCGTCGTTGATCGGCTCGCGGCTGTTACAGTCCTTCGGTGGCCCGCCGTAGGCGGGACGGCCACTCGACCATCTCCCCCGGCGGGGGCCGCCGGCGCCCGACCGCACGAGTATCTGCGCAGGAGGAGAGCCCGTGCTCACCGCGTTTGTCCGGGCGTTCCGGACCCCCGACCTGCGCAAGAAGCTGCTGTTCACGATCGCGATTCTCGGGGTGTTCCGCCTCGGCTCGACGCTGCCCAGCCCGGACGTGAACTTCACCAACATCCACACCTGCCTGACCCTGGTGAAGAGCTCCAGCCTGTACGGGCTGGTCAACCTCTTCAGCGGCGGCGCGCTGCTCCAGCTGTCGATCTTCGCGCTGGGGATCATGCCCTACATCACGAGCAGCATCATCATCCAGCTGCTCATCGTCGTCATTCCGCGCCTCGAGCGGCTAAAGGAGCAGGGCCAGTCCGGGCAGGCCAAGCTCACCCAGTACACCCGCTACCTGACGATCGCCCTCGCCATCCTGCAGTCCACCGGGATCGCCGCGCTGGCGCGCTCCTCACCCGGGCAGGGCAGCCAGCTCTTCCCCAACTGCACGGAGCCGATTCTTTACTCGACCTCCGTCTTCCGGATCACGGTGCTCGTGCTCACCATGACCGCGGGGACCGCCGTGATCATGTGGCTTGGCGAGCTCATCACGGACCGGGGGATCGGCAACGGCATGTCGCTGTTGATCTTCACGCAGATCGCGGCCCGGTTCCCCTCTCAGGGCGCCGCGATCCTCGCCGCCAAGGGCTCGTTCGTCTTCACCGTGGTGCTCGTCATCGGGATCCTGATCGTCGCCGCCATCGTCTTCGTCGAACAGGCCCAGCGGCGGATTCCGGTCCAGTACGCCAAGCGGATGATCGGCCGCCGGATGTACGGGGGCACCTCGACCTACATCCCGATGAAGGTCAACCAGGCCGGCGTGATCCCGGTGATCTTCGCGGCATCACTGTTGTACCTGCCGTCCCTGTTGGCGAAGGTCTGGACGTCGAACCGGGGATTCACGAACTTCGTGACGAACTACCTGACGAAGAACGACAGCGCGTCCTACGTCATCATCTATTTCCTCCTCATCGTCTTTTTCACCTACTTCTACGTCGCGATCACCTTCAACCCGGTCGAGGTGAGCGACAACATGAAGAAATACGGTGGCTTCATCCCCGGGATCCGGCCGGGCCGGCCGACGGCGGAGTATCTCGACTACGTGCTGTCCCGGATCACCTTGCCCGGGTCGCTGTACCTGGGGCTGGTCGCGATCATCCCGATCCTCGCGCTGGGCTTCCTCGGCACCGCCCAACAGTTCCCGTTCGGCGGCACCTCGGTGCTCATCCTCGTCGGCGTCGGCCTCGACACCGCGAAGCAGATCGAGAGCCAGCTCATGCTGCGCAATTACGAGGGCTTCCTCCGCTAGTGCGCCTCGTCCTCGTGGGGCCACCGGGCGCCGGCAAGGGCACGCAAGCCCAGTACGTGGCCGGCTACCTCAACGTTCCGCAGATCTCCACCGGAGACATCTTCCGGGCCCATGTCAGCCGGGACACCACGTTGGGTACCAAGGCGAAGGCTTTCATGGATTCCGGTGACCTCGTCCCCGACGAGATCACCATCGAGATGGTTCGCGAGCGGCTCGCTGAAGGCGACGCCGGCAAGGGCTTTCTGCTCGATGGCTTCCCCCGCACGCTGCCGCAGGCCCAAGTGCTGGACGACATGCTCGTCGAGCTTGGAACCAAGCTCGACGTGGTACTCGAGCTGGTCGTTGAAGATGATGAAGTGGTCCGGCGGCTGTCCGGGCGACGTACCTGCCGGGCATGCAACCACGTGTGGCACCTCGATTTCGACCCGCCGAGCGTCGAGGAGCGGTGCGACCTGTGCGGCGGTGAACTGTTCCAGCGTGACGATGACCGCGAGGAAACGATCCGGCATCGGCTCGAGGTCTACCGGGAACAGACCGTGCCGTTGGTCGGGTTCTATGCCGAACGCGGGATCCTCGTCGGCATCGACGCGATCGGGCCGGTCGACGACGTCACCGAGCGGGCGATCGCCTCATTGCGTCCGTTCGCACACTGATCGGGGAGGAGGAGCCGGTGATCCAGCTCAAAACCGAGCCTGAGATCGCGCTTATGCGCGAGGCCGGCCTCGTCGTCGGCCATACCCTCGAGCGGCTTCGTGCCGCGGTTGCGCCAGGGGTCACCACTGCCGACCTGGACGACATTGCGGCGGCCGCGATCCGCGACGCCGGAGCCACCCCGAGCTTCAAGGGCTACCACGGTTTCCCGGCGGTCATCTGCACTTCGGTCAACGAGCAGATCGTGCACGGCATCCCCAGCCGCGAGCTCGTCCTTCGGGCTGGGGACATCATCTCGATCGACTGCGGAGCGATCGTCGACGGCTACCACGGCGATGCGGCGATCACGGTTCCGGTCGGCCCGGTCGCTCCTGAACTCGAGCAACTCATGCGGGTCTGCGAGGAGTCGCTCTGGCGGGGCCTCGCGGCCGCCCGGCTCGGTGGCCGCGTCACCGACATCAGCCACGCCATCGAGAGCTACGTGCGCAGTCAGCCGCACCCGACCGGTGGGAGTTGGGGCATCGTCGAGGAGTACGTAGGACACGGCATCGGAACCGAGATGCATCAAGATCCGCAGGTGTACAACTACGCCCCGCGCGGCCCGGGGCGCGGGCCCAAGCTGGTGAAAGGGCTTGCGCTCGCCGTAGAGCCGATGGTCAACCTGGGCGGCCGGCAGACGCGTCAGCTCAGCGACGGATGGACCGTCGTCACCGGGGACGGCCAGCACTCGGCGCACTTCGAACACACGTTCACGCTGACCGATGACGGTCCGTGGGTCCTCACGGCGATCGACGGCGGCCGGAGCCGGCTTGCGGCGCTGCTCGCGTCGCCGGCGGCAGGGTAACCGGACCGCCGAGGGATACTCAGCCGTGGCGAATGATCCGGCCCTTCGCGCATCCGACGCCGAGCGTGACGGTGTGGCCCATGCGTTGCAGGAGCACTACGCCGCCGGCCGGTTGACCATGGAGGAGTTTCACGACCGGCTCGATGCCGCTTATCGGGCGCGAACGCACGGTGAGCTCGGTCCGCTACTGGCCGATCTGCCGCATCTGGACGAGCCGTTGCCCATCCCGGCTACGAGCTCGTTGCCGCAGCCGGGCTGGGGGCGGCGGGCGCGCCGGCGCCGGCGTCAGGCCAGCTGGTCGTCCTACCTCTCGGCCAACGTCGTTTGCTGGGCCATCTGGGGCACCGAGGCGGCCACCAGCGGTCACCTCGACGGCCTGTGGCCGCTATGGGTGACCGTTCCGTGGGGCGCCATGCTGCTCACCCGCCGGGTCCATCGCTAGCCCTGGGCCGCCGGTGGAGTTTGCCGCCCTGATCGCGTAGACTCTGCCCTTGGCTCCGGCTGTTGCCGACCGCCCACCCAAAGGGGCGGCGGTTCGACGTGCGTCGGGGCGGGCGTTCGGCACCGGACGCTCCCTGTTGATCACCGATCCAGTCACGGAACGCGGAGGACATGCCGAAGAAGGACGGGGCCATCGAAATCGAGGGCCGGGTGGTCGAGCCTCTCCCGAACGCGATGTTCCGGGTCGAGCTCGCCAACGGTCACCGGGTCCTGGCTCACATCAGCGGCAAGATGCGCCAGCACTACATCCGGATCCTCCCCGAGGACCGGGTAGTCGTGGAGCTCTCGCCCTACGACCTGTCCCGCGGCCGGATTGTCTACCGCTACAAGTAACGACCGAAGGAGGGCGTCTCGGACGCCTGTTTCCGAGGAGTTCTCATGAAGGTCAAGCCCAGCGTCAAGAAGATGTGCGACAAGTGCAAAGTGATCCGCCGGCATGGCCGGGTCATGGTCATCTGCGAGAACCTGCGACACAAGCAGCGCCAGGGTTAAACCGCAAGTCAGCGTTTCCGAACCCACCGGCCCCGGCCGGCGGGCACCCCCGGTCGGAGGCCGGGGCCGGCAGCCAGGCGGGTCGCCGGAACGGGAGCGCAGGACCTCCGTCGAGTGAAAGGACCGCCGCCCGCCCATGGCTCGTCTCGTCGGCGTCGATCTCCCCCGCGACAAGCGGCTCGAGGTCGCCTTGACCTACATCTACGGCATCGGGCGGACCCGAGCCCTGCAGACCCTCCGTGAGACCGGCGTGAGCCCCGACCTTCGGGTGCACGACCTAAGCGACGACGACCTGGTCAAGCTTCGGGAGTGGATCGAGGCGAACTACCGGATCGAGGGAGACCTTCGGCGCGAGGTCGCCGCGGACATCCGCCGCAAGATCGAGATCGGCTGCTATCAGGGGATCCGGCACCGTCGGGGACTCCCGGTCCGCGGCCAGCGCACGCACACCAATGCTCGAACCCGGAAGGGTCCCCGTAAGGCCGTAGCCGGCAAGAAGAAGGCCGGGAAGAAGTAGTCCGGAGCGGCCGCCCGCCCGGAACCGACAACCTCAGGAGCCTCACCCGATATGCCCCCGAAGACCCGCACCGCCGGCCCCAAGAAGGTCCGGCGCAAGGAAAAGAAGAACGTGGCCCACGGGCACGCGCACATCAAGAGCACGTTCAACAACACCATCGTGTCGATCACCGATCCGATGGGGAACGTCATCTCCTGGGCGAGTGCGGGTCACGTTGGTTTCAAGGGCTCGCGTAAGTCCACGCCGTTCGCCGCGCAGATGGCGGCGGAAGCCGCCGCACGCAAGGCGCAGGAGCACGGGATGCGCAAGGTCGACGTCTTCGTCAAGGGCCCGGGCTCGGGTCGGGAGACCGCGATCCGTTCCCTGCAGGCGGCTGGCCTCGAGGTCGGCTCGATCCAGGATGTGACCCCGGTGCCGCATAACGGTTGCCGTCCGCCCAAGCGCCGCCGCGTCTGACGAGGAGAGAACACAGAGCATGGCTCGCTACACCGGTCCCGACTGCAAGCGCTGTCGGCGCGAAAAGATGAAGCTGTTCCTCAAGGGCGCCAAGTGCGAGACGCCGAAGTGCCCGATCGAGATCCGGCCCTACCCCCCGGGTGAGCACGGACGGGGTCGGACCAAGGACTCCGAATACCTCATGCAGAAGCGGGAGAAGCAGAAGTGCGCCCGCATCTACGGGATCCTCGAGAAGCAGTTCCGCTCGTACTACGAAGAGGCGAACCGACGTACCGGGAAGACCGGTGAGAACCTGCTCCAGCTGCTCGAGTCACGCCTGGACAACGTCGTCTACCGGGCCGGGTTCGCGCACAGCCGGGACATGTCCCGCCAGCTCGTGCGGCACGGCCACTTCCTCGTCAACGGCCGCAAGGTGGACATCCCGTCGTTCCGGGTGTCCGCTAACGACATTGTCGAGGTTCGCGAAGCCTCCCGCGAGCTCACCCCGTTCGTGATCGCCCGGGCCGAGGCGGGCAGCCGACCGGTGCCGGCCTGGATCGAAGTGATCTCCGGTCGGCTCCGAATCCTCGTGCACGCGCTGCCGAGCCGGCAGGTCATCGACACGCCGGTCCAGGAGCAGCTCATCGTCGAGCTCTACTCGAAGTAACCACCCGGCGCGGCGGACCGAGCCCGCACCGGTTACCTGCGACGTCATATGGCGGATGTCGCGGAAAGGATGCATCACCGTGCTTATCGCTCAACGTCCCATGCTCGCCGAAGACCCGATCAGCGAGACCCGCTCGCGGTTCGTCATCGAGCCACTCGAACCGGGTTTCGGCTACACCCTCGGTAACTCACTGCGGCGGACCCTGCTCTCCTCGATCCCCGGTGCCGCGGTCACCAGCATCCGCGTTGAGGGGGTGCTTCATGAGTTCTCGACGATCCCCGGGGTCAAAGAGGACGTCACCGACCTGATCCTCAACATCAAGGAACTGGTCGTCTCCAGCGAGCACGACGAGCCGGTCGTCATGTACCTGCGCAAGCAGGGGCCCGGCGAGGTCACTGCGGCTGACATCGCCCCGCCCGCAGGTGTCGAGGTGCACAACCCTGACCTGCACATGGCCACTCTGAGCAGCAAGAGCAAGCTCGAGATCGAGTTCACGGTCGAGCGCGGTCGCGGCTACGTCACCGCGGTTCAGAACAAGCAGGCCGGCCAGGAGATCGGCCGGGTACCGGTCGACTCGATTTACTCGCCGGTCCTCAAGGTGACCTACAAGGTCGAGGCCACCCGAGTCGAGCAGCGCACGGACTTCGACCGGCTGATCGTGGACGTCGAGACCAAGCCCTCGATGCCGCCGCGCGATGCGATGGCGAGCGCCGGCAAGACGCTGGTGGAGCTGTTCGGGCTCGCTCGCGAGCTCAACGTCGATGCCGAAGGGATCGATATCGGGCCGTCCCCCACCGACGCGGCACTGGCAGCGGACCTGGCGCTACCGATCGAGGAGCTCGATCTCACGGTCAGGTCCTACAACTGCCTCAAGCGCGAAGGCATTCACTCGGTGGGCGAGCTCGTCTCGCGCAGCGAGGCCGACCTGCTAGACATCCGGAACTTCGGTGCCAAGTCGATCGACGAGGTCAAGACCAAGCTCGTCACCATGGGCCTGGCCCTCAAGGACTCGCCCCCCGGCTTCGATCCGAGCAACGTGGTGGACACCTACGGCACCGATGACTACGTCGGTGACGATGACGGCGGTTTCGTGGAGACCGAGCAGTACTGACCGGCCGGATCCTGCGGAAAGAGAGAGTGGACTTCGATGCCCACGCCCACCAAGGGCCCCCGCCTCGGCGGGGGCCCGGCGCACGAGCGGCTGATCCTGGCCAACCTGGCGACCGCCCTGTTCGAGCATGGTCGGATCACGACTACCCAGGCGAAGGCGAAGCGGTTGCGACCGCTCGCCGAGCGGCTGGTGACCTTCGCCAAGCGTGGTGATCTGCACGCCCGACGTCGCGTGCTGCGGGTGGTGCGGGACCGCGGAGTGGTGCACATCCTGTTCGCCGAGATCGGGCCGCGGTTCGCCGAGCGGGCTGGGGGTTACACCAGGATCACGAAGCTGAACCCCCGCAAGGGTGACAACGCGCCGATGGCGGTGATCGAGCTCGTGGAGGGCGCGACGCTCGCCCAGGAGGCGGTTGGCGAAGCCGAGCGCGCTCGCGGCACCCGGTTCGCGCGGCGCCGCGGCGCGGGGGCGGCGGGATCCGGCACGGAGCCGGGCGAGGTCGACGAAACGTTCGAGGTTGACGAGACGTTGGAGGCGCCCGAGGGGGAGGCGGTGCCCGAGGGGGAAGAAGCGGACGCGGCTCCCGAAGCGGACGCGGCTCCCGAAGCGGACGTGGCTCCCGAAGCGGACGTGGCTCCCGAAGCGGCGCCGGTCCAAACTGCGGACCTCCCGGAGGTAGCCGAGAGCACGGGGCCGCCCGGAGATGGGGCGGCCGAGGCAGTCGGCGAAACGCCGCCGGACGACACCGCCGCCCCCGAGCATCCGGCCGCCGATGGTGAGGGCGAGAAAGCCTGACCACCGGCTCGACTCGCTGGCGTCTCGACCTCGCGTACGACGGGGCGGACTTCGCTGGCTGGGCGCGCCAACCTGCCGAACGCACGATCCAGGGAACGCTCGAGGTTGCCCTTCAACGCGTCACCCGACTGACCCGCCCTGCGCAGGTTACGGTGGCCGGCCGCACCGATGCCGGAGTGCACGCCACCGGGCAGGTCGCCCACGTGGACTTGCCCGCCGACGCCGTCGCGGCGGCCGCGGACCTCCTCCGTCGACTCAACGGCGTGCTCCCCCCAGACGTTCGGATCCGCGGTGCGCTCCGGGCTCCGGCGGGGTTCGATGCCCGGTTCTCCGCGCTATCGCGGCGGTACGTCTACCGCCTCACCGATCGGATTCCCGACCCGCTGCGGCGCGGGGACACACTCGCCTACCAACGACCGCTCGATGCCCGACTGATGGCCGCCGCCGCGCTCGGGCTGATCGGCGAGCACGACTTCGCGGGGTTCTGCCGGCGCCGGCCCGGCGGGACTACGGTGCGCCGGCTGCTGGTTCTCGACGTCGTGCCGGTGGTTCACGGCGTCGTCGAGGTTCGGGTCGAAGCGGACGCGTTCTGCCATTCGATGGTCCGCGCCCTGGTCGGGGCGTTGCTAGCCGTAGGCGATGGCCGACAGCCGATCGAGTGGCCGGCGGCGGTGCTGGCCGCTCGCCGCCGTGACCCGGCGCTGACCGTGGCGCCGGCGCACGGGCTCACCCTGGTGCGGGTCCGCTACCCTCGCCCCACCGAGCTGGCCGCCCGGGCCGAACAGACCCGGCGGTGGCGCGATCTGCCGGCCGAGTCCGGCGGGCTTTGACCCCCAGCGGGGGACGTCGGTATCCTCGGTTGGTCGCGCCGTTGGCGTCAGCCTGCGCGCGATGAGCCGGCAGCCGCTGGCGACGACCCCACCGACGACCCCACCGACACCGACGTAAGGCCTTCCCGTGCGCACGTACAACCCCAAGCCCGCCGACGTACAGCGTCAGTGGCACGTCATTGACGCGAGCGACGTCGTGCTCGGTCGGCTTGCCAGCCAGGCGGCCCGGCTGCTCCGCGGCAAGCACAAGCCGATGTTCGCGCCGCACATCGATACCGGGGACTTCGTCATCATCGTCAATGCCGCGAAGGTGGCGCTTACCGGCGCCAAACGGGAGCAGAAGATGGCCTACCGGCACTCCGGTTACCCGGGTGGCCTGCGCCAGGTGTCCTACGGTCATCTGCTCGCCACCCGTCCGGACAAAGCGGTGGAGAAAGCAGTGCGGGGGATGCTGCCGCACACCACCCTCGGCCGGCAGATGCTGTCCAAGCTCAAGGTCTACGCCGGACCTGATCATCCGCACCAGGCGCAGCAGCCGGTGCCCTACGAGCTCACCCAGGTCGCGCAGTAACCGCGATCCCGCTGCATTTCGAGGAGACGTAAACCGTGGCTGAAACGCCCGCCGAAACCGCGCTCGCCACCGACGAGCCCGAAGCTGAGCCAGCGATCGAGGCCGTAGCCGAGACGGTGGCTGAGCCGACGGTGGCTGAGCCGACCGTGGAGGCGCCGGCACCGGTGCGCCGGGTCGCGACCGGTCCGGCGGGGGCGACCGGACGGCGCAAGGAAGCGATTGCCCGGGTCCGGTTGGTGCCCGGCAACGGACGCTGGGATGTCAACGGTCGCGCCCTCGACGACTACTTTCCGAACAAGGTGCACCAGCAGATCGTCGGCGAGCCGTTCCGGACGCTCGAGCTGGTCGATCAGTACGACGTGATCGCACGGCTGTCCGGCGGCGGGGTGACCGGGCAGGCCGGTGCCCTCCGGCTCGGCATCGCCCGCGCGCTCACCGAGGCCGACCCGGAGAACCGGCCGCCGTTGAAGAAGGCCGGCTTCCTGACCCGGGACGCCCGGGTGAAGGAGCGGAAGAAGTACGGACTGAAGAAGGCCCGTAAGGCGCCGCAGTACTCGAAGCGGTAACTCGGGGTGGGTCGGCTCTTCGGCACCGACGGCGTCCGCGGACTGGCCAACGCCGAGCTCACGGCCGAGCTCGCTCTGGACGTCGCGGTAGCGGCTGCTCACGTCCTCGTCGAGCGGCGAACCGGCGGCAGCCGGCCCGCGGCGGTGGTGGGCCGCGACCCGCGCGCGTCGGGGGAGTTCCTCGAGGCCGCGGTGCTGGCCGGCTTGGCCAGTGCCGGTGTCGATGTGCACCGGGTCGGGGTCGTCCCCACGCCCGCGGTGGCCCATCTCACCGCAACGCTCGGGGCGGATCTCGGCGTGATGATTTCGGCGAGCCACAACCCGATGCCGGATAACGGCATCAAGTTCTTCGATTCCGCGGGGTTCAAGCTGCCCGACGCCATCGAGGACGAGGTCGAGTCGAGGTTGCGCGAAGGCTGGGCCCGCCCGACCGGGTCCGGGGTCGGCCGCCTCCTCGACTCGTCGGCCGCACTGGATCGCTACATCGATCACCTGGTGGGCACCGTGCCGCGACGGCTCGAGGGGCTGCGCGTGGTCGTCGACTGTGCCAACGGGGCGGCTTCGACCGCCGCGCCGACGGCGTTGGCCCGCGCCGGGGCTGAGGTAACGGCCCTGCACGCCACTCCGGACGGTTACAACATCAACGAGGGTTGCGGATCCACCCACCCGGCCGAGCTGATCGCGACGGTGCGCTCGACGGGCGCCGACGTCGGGATCGCGCATGACGGCGACGCCGACCGCTGCATCGCGATCGATGCCGAGGGCAACGTCATCGACGGCGACACCATCCTCGCGGTGTGCGCCTTGGCCCGCCACGCTGCCGGCACCCTGGCCGGCGACACGGTCGTCACAACGGTTATGACCAACCTCGGCTTCCACCAGGCGATGCGCGCGGCGGGGATCGGCGTCGTGGAGACCGCGGTCGGCGATCGGTACGTGCTCGAGGCGATGCGCGCGCACGGGTTGGTTCTCGGCGGTGAGCAGTCCGGTCATCTGGTCTTTCTCGACCATGCGACCACCGGCGACGGGATCCTGACCGCCCTGCAGTTGCTGGCGGAGCTTGCCGGTTCCGGGCGAACGCTGGCCGAGCTGGCCACAGCTGTCCGCCCGCTGCCCCAGGTGCTCCTCAATCTGCGGGTCGCCGACCGTGAGACGGCGATGGCGTCGCCGGCGCTCGCGGCCACGGTGCAGGCCGCCCGCGCGGAGCTCGGCGCCGAGGGCCGGATCCTTGTCCGGGCCAGTGGGACCGAGCCGCTCGTGCGGATCATGGTCGAGGCCGCGACGGAGCGGCGGGCCCAAGAGATCGCCGCGCGGATCGCTCGAACTTTGCCGGATCCCGCTGCGGCCGACTGAGCGTGATCGTCGGCCGAACCGGTTCGGTCAGCTACCCTCGATCGACATGTGCGGGATCATCGGGTACGTGGGCGCGGGGTCGGCGGCGGACGTCGTGCTCGACGGGCTGCGCCGCCTCGAATACCGCGGATATGACAGTGCCGGGATCGCTGTCGTCGGCACGGGCGAACTCGAGGTTCGGCGCCGGGCCGGGAAGCTGGCGAACCTCGACAAGGAGGTGGCCGAACGGCCGCTGCCCGGTTCGACCGGCGTGGGGCACACCCGGTGGGCCACGCACGGGGCACCTACCGACCGGAACGCTCACCCGCACGTCAGCTGTGACGGGGCGATCGCGGTCGTACACAACGGGATCATCGAGAACTACGCCGCCCTGCGCCGCGGCCTCGAGGCAACCGGTCACGAGTTTCGCAGCGACACCGACACCGAGACCGTCGCCCATCTGCTCGAGGAGCGTTACACCGGCGACCTCGCCGAGGCGGTCCGCTCGGTCTGTCGCGACCTCGAGGGCGCCTTCACCATCGTCGCCGTCCACCGCGACGCGCCCGGGGTCGTGGTCGGTGCCCGACGCAACTGCCCGCTCGTCGTCGGCCGAGGGGACGGGGAGAACTTCCTCGCGAGTGACGTAGTCGCATTCATCGCCCATACCCGCCGAGCCGTCGAGCTCGGGCAGGATCAGGTGGTCGAGCTGCGTGCCGACTCTTTCTCCATAACGACTTTCTCCGGCGAACCCGCCGAGGGCCGCGATTACCACATCGACTGGGACGCGAGCGCCGCCGAGAAGGGCGGCTACCCGTACTTCATGCTCAAGGAGATCGCCGAGCAACCAACGGCCATCGCGGACACCTTGCGGGGTCGGCTCACCGGGGACGGTGCGATCCTGCTCGACGAGGTCCGGCTCTCCGACCAGGACCTGCGCGAGGTGGACAAGGTCTTCATCGTCGCCTGCGGTTCGGCGTTCTACGCCGGGCTGGTCGCCAAGTACGCCATCGAGCACTGGGTGCGGATCCCGTGCGAGGTCGACATCGCCTCCGAGTTCCGCTACCGGGACCCGGTTCTCGACCGGTCGACGCTGGTGCTGGCGATCAGCCAGAGCGGTGAGACCCTCGACACCCTGATGGCGGTCAAGCACGCCCGCGAGCAGAACGCGCAGGTGCTCGCGATCTGCAATACCAATGGCTCGACGATCCCCCGGGAATCCGACGCGGTGCTCTACACCCGGGCCGGACCCGAGGTGGGTGTGGCGGCCACGAAGACGTTCCTCGCCCAGCTCGCGGCGACCTATCTAGTCGGCCTCTCCCTCGCCCGGATCCGCGGCACGATGGACGGCGACGAGGTGATGTCCATCGTTGCCCAGCTGGAGCGGATGCCGTCCCTGATCGAGCAGGTTCTCGGCACTGCCGAGCCGGTGCGTGCGCTGGCCCGCGAGCTGGCCGAGGCACGGACCGTGCTCTTCGTCGGGCGGCACGTCGGGTACCCGGTGGCACTGGAAGGCGCCCTGAAACTCAAGGAGCTCGCCTACATGCACGCCGAGGCGTTCCCGGCCGGTGAGCTGAAACACGGCCCGATCGCCTTGGTCGAGGAAGGGGTTCCGGTCATCGCGGTCGTCCCCCCACGACGGGCCCGCAGCGAGTTGCACGCCAAGATGCTTTCCAACCTCCAGGAGGTCCGAGCCCGCGGGGCGCGGACGATCGCGATCGCCGAAGAGGGCGACGACGAGGTACTGGCGCACGCGACGAACGTCATCCGATTCCCACGGACCCCGACGATGTTGGCTCCGCTCGTGACCACGGTGCCGCTTCAAGTGTTCGCCTGTGAGCTGGCGTTGGCCCGGGGCCTGGATGTCGACCAGCCGCGGAACCTCGCGAAGTCCGTCACGGTCGAGTAGCCGGTCGGCCGCGTGATCGTCGGGGTCGGCATCGACATCGTCGACGTGACCCGGTTCGCCCACGCCCTGGAGCGGACCCCGTCGCTGGCCGGGCGTCTGTTCACCCGTGCCGAGCGGGAGCCGGTCGGTTCCCGGGCCCGGTCGGCGGCCTCCTTCGCCGCGCGATTCGCGGCGAAGGAGGCGGTCGCGAAGGCGTTGGGGGCCCCTCGCGGGCTGCGGTGGCACGACGTCGAGGTGGTCACGGAGCCCTCCGGCCGGCCGGCGCTTCTGGTCGGTGGCACGGTGGCGGAGGCAGCGGCCGGCCTGCAGGTGACCGGTTGGCAGGTGTCGCTGAGCCACGACTGTGGATCGGCGATCGCGGTCGTGTTGGCGCAGCGATGAGGGCTGCCTACGACGTGGCGGCGGTCCGGACCGCTGAGGGGATTCTTCAGGCGGCGGTGCCGGACGGGGCCCTCATGCAGCGCGCGGCGAGCGGGTTGGCCCGACGGTGCGCCGAGATGCTCGGCCGGGTGTACGGCTCGCGGGTCGTGCTGCTGGTCGGATCCGGTGACAACGGCGGGGACGCGCTGTTCGCCGGCGCTCGGTTGGCGGTCCGGGGCGCGCGGGTCGACGCGATCCAGACCGGCGATCGCATGCACGCCGCGGGGCGGGCGGCTCTGGAGCAGGCCGGGGGCCTGCTGCACGACCCGGCGGCCGCCGGGGAGCTGATCGGCCGGGCGGACCTCGTCATGGACGGGATGGTCGGGATCGGCGCCCGTGGCAAACTGCGGCCGCCGGCCGAATGGCTGGCGGGGCTGGCATCTTCGGGTCGGGCCCCCGTCGTTGCCGTCGATGTCCCGAGCGGGGTGGATGCGACCACCGGCCGGGTCGAGGGTGCGGTGGTGCGGGCGGACGTGACGGTGACGTTCGGAAGCCTGAAACCCGGTCTTCTGGTGGCTCCAGGTGCGCAGGCGGCCGGGGCCGTCGATCTGGTCGACATCGGGCTGGCCGGTTACCTCCGCGAGCCGCCGGCCGTGCGGGTCCTGGACGCGGAGGACGTGGCCCGGTTGCTTCCGGTACCGGGCGCGGATGGCGACAAATACCGCCGCGGGGTGCTCGGCGTGGTCGCCGGCAGCGACACCTATCCCGGGGCGGCCGTGCTCGCCGTCGGCGCCGCGCTGCACGCCGGTGCGGGCATGATCAGGTACGTGGGGGCGGCCGCCCCAGCCGAACTGGTCCGCCAGCGTTGGCCCGAGGCGGTGTGCACCGTCGTCGACCACGATGCTTCCGGGTCGCCGGACGACCCGGAGGCCGTGCTCGAAGCCGGGCGCGTGCAGGCCTGGGTGATCGGGCCAGGACTCGGCACCGGGGATGGCGCGCGGTCGGTCCTCAAGGCCGTGCTCAGCACGGACCTACCGGTACTCGTCGACGCGGATGCCCTGAACCTGCTTGCCGCACATCCGTTCTGGGTTGCGCGCCGACGTGGGCCGACGCTGCTGACCCCGCACGCCGGCGAGTTCGCTCGCCTGACCGGTGCGGAGCGCGCCGACGTAGCGGCGGACCGGCTCGATCACGCCCGGCGGGCCGCCGCGGATCTGGCGGCCACGGTCCTGCTGAAGGGCTCGACAACCGTGGTTTGCGATCCGGCCGGGGCCACCTACGTCAACCCGACCGGCACCGGCTACCTGGCCACCGCCGGTAGCGGCGACGTGCTGTCGGGAGCCGCGGGCGCGCTGCTCGCCCAGGGGCTCCAGCCGCTCGAGGCCGGGGCGGTAGGCGCCTACCTGCACGGTCTGGCGGCCCGATTGGCCGCCGGCCCGGGCGGCGGCGCCCCGATCCGGGCGTTCGACGTGATCCGGTACTGGCGTAGCGCGGTGGCAACCGTGCGGGGCTGAGAGAATGCCTGCGTGAGCTCGTCGCCCCACGCGGTCGCAGTCGTGGACCTCGACGCGATCCGGGACAACGTCGGCCGCCTCGTCGAGCTGGCCGGTGAGGCCGCGGTGTGCGCCGTGGTGAAGGCCGACGGGTACGGCCACGGGCTGGTCCCCGTCGCTCGGGCGGCGCTGGACGGCGGCGCGGGCTGGCTCGGTGTGGCGTTCCTTGACGAGGCCCTCGCCCTGCGTTCCGCCGGCCTCGAGTCGCCGCTGGTCGCCTTCATCGTCGGCCCCGGCTCGGACCTGCCCGCTGCCTTGACCGGACAGATCGATGTCGCCGTCGGTGACCGGGCTCGGCTCGCCGACCTCGCCGCCGCCGCCCGGGCGGTCGGCGTCCCGGCCCGGGTTCACCTCGAAGCGGACACCGGCCTCAGCCGGGGCGGCGCCCCGGCCGCCGACTGGGCCGACCTCGTCGAGGCTGCGGCCAAGGCTCAGGCGGACGGGACCGTGTCGGTGGTCGGCGTGTGGTCGCACCTGGCTTGCGCGGACGAGCCCGGCCATCCGGCGACCGCCGGGCAACTGGCCGGTTTCGCGGCTGCGCTGGAGCTCGCCGACCGGGCCGGAGTGCATCCGGAGGTCCGGCACCTCGCCAACTCGGCGGCCTTGCTCACCGAGCCCGCCGCGCGCTACGACCTGGTCCGACCCGGGATCGCAATGTACGGGCTGTCGCCCGGACCGGGCGTGGCGGCCGCCCGGTTCGAGCTGCGTCCAGCGATGACGTTGACCTCCCGCGTGGCGCTGGCCAAGCGGGTGCCCGGCGGTTCGGGGGTCAGCTACGGCCACCGCTACCGGACGACCGGCGAGACCGGGCTCGCGCTCATCCCGCTGGGTTACGGCGACGGGATCCCCCGGGCCGGCGGTGGCACCCTCGAGGTGCTCCTCGCCGGTGCTCGCCGGCGGATCGCCGGCACGGTGTGCATGGACCAGTTCGTCGTCGACACGGGCGCCGACTCGGTCGGTGCCGGGGACGAAGTCGTACTCTTCGGCCCGGGCAGCCAGGGCGAGCCCACCGCGGACGAGTGGGCCGACGTGCTCGGCACCATCGGCTACGAGATCGTCACCCGGATCGGGCCGCGGGTGGCCCGCCGCTACCTGGGCGAGCGACCGTGAGCCGTCGCCGGAGGTTCGCCGTCGCCGGCGTCGTCGCGGGTGGGTTGGTCGCCTCGACGGCCGCGGTCCTCGCCGCCCAGCGGCAGCTGGCGTCCCGGATTCGTCACGTGCCCGACCCCGATGCCCGCGAACCGTTCGGCTCCCTGCACAGCCGGGGTCGTGTGGTCCTGGCCGACGACGGCGTTCCGCTGCACGTCGAGGAGCTCGGCGATCCCGCCGCCCGGCCGACCGTCGTGTTCGTCCATGGCTTCAGCCTGTCCATGGACAGCTGGCACTACCAGCGGCGCGACCTGCCCGACGTCGGCCGGCTGGTGTTCTACGACCAGCGCAGCCACGGCGCGTCGGGGCGTGGCTCCAAGGAGCACGCCACGCTGGATCAGCTGGGCCGCGATCTGTTCAGCGTGCTCCTGTCCACCGCGCCCGAGGGGCCGGTGGTGCTGATCGGGCATTCCCTCGGCGGGATGACCATCATGGCGCTCGCCGAGCAGCACCCCGAAATGTTCGGCCGGCGGATCGTCGGCGTCGCGCTGCTGTCCACCGCATCAGGGCAGATTGCGGACACCGTGTTCGGCCTGCCCCGGCGCGCCGGGCGGGTGCTGAAGATCGCCGCGCCGGTTGTCGTTCCGCGGTTGGCCAGCCGTTCCGCCCTGCTCGAACGCGGCCGGTCGGTGAGTGGCGACCTGTCCTTCCTGGTCACCCGCTGGTTCGCGTTCGGCCGGCACGCCTCGCCCTCCCTCGTGGCCTTCCTCGAGCGGATGCTGGCTGCCACCCCGATTGACGTCATCCTCGAGTTCCTGCCGACGTTCCTCGACCACGACCGGGTCGGGGCGCTGGCGGCTCTGCGCGGTGTCGAGACGCTCATCCTCACCGGCGCCCGGGACACGTTGATCACCCCCGACCACAGCCAGGCGATCGCCGAGGTGCTGCCCGACGCCGAGCTGGTCCAACTCGCCGACGCTGGGCACATGGTCACGCTCGAGCGTCCGGCGCTGGTCAACCTGCACCTGCGGGCGTTCATCCGCCGGGCCGGACGCGCTCGGCGCCGGCGCGCCGCGTCCGCGTGAGCCTGGCCGGCCTGGCCGCATCCGTCGCCACGTGTGTCGCCTGCCCGCTGGCCGAGGGCCGCACCCATGCGGTGGCTGGCGAGTTCCCCGCGGGCGCCCGGCTGATGCTCGTCGGCGAGGCCCCCGGTCACGACGAGGACGTGTCCGGTCGGCCCTTTGTCGGCCGCGCCGGCCGACTTCTCGATGAGCTGCTCGACGGGGCCGGGCTCAGTCGGGCCGAGGTTTCGATCACGAACGTCGTCAAGTGCCGCCCTCCCGACAACCGGCCGCCGCGGCGGGCCGAGTTGCGGGAGTGCCGGAGCTGGATCGACCGTCAGCTCCCGCTGGCTGACCCGGCGCTCGTCGTCACCCTGGGCGGCACGGCCGCGGCCTGGGCGTTCGGCCGACCGGTTCGGCTCGTGGACGTCCGGGGCCGCGACCATCTGCTGGCCGGCCGGGTGCTCGTGGCGACGTTCCACCCGTCGGCGGCGCTGCGGTTCGGGCCGTCGGGTGCGCCACGGGCCGGGCTCGCCGAGGACCTGGCGCACGCCGCGCGACGGCTCCGACACCTGGGCGCCGGCGGTCTCGCGTTCGGTGCGGTCGGGCCGGAGATCGCGGCCAACCTGCTGACCGTTGCCCTGGCCGGCTTCGGCACGCTCCCGCCGCTGGACCCGCCGTCCAGCCTTTTCGGGGAAACCGAAGGGATCGTCGCGGCCGAGTTGGCCGCGCATCCCGGCGTTGCGGCCTACCGGCACGGCGAGCTGGTTGCCGGCCTGCGCTGCCGGCCCGACGGCTCGGCACTCTGGCTGCGTCGCGTCGCGGTCGCACCGGCCGAGCAGGGCGCCGGCGTGGGCACCTGCCTGCTCGCCTGGACGCACCGCTGGGCGGCCGGACTCGGCTTCCGGGAGACCCGGGTCGGCGTGCGCTCGGTGTTGGACCGGACCCGGACCTTCTGGCAGCGCCGAGGCTACGAAGCCGTTGCCGAGCATGGTTACTGGACGGAGTACGCGCGCCGGCTGGGTCAGAGCGGGTGAGGGCGCGGCAGGTGCCGACCCCGGAGGCGATGCGAGCGCTCGGTGCCGAGGTGGCCGGCGACCTCGGGCCGGGCGACCTCGTTCTGGTCATCGGTGCGCTCGGCGCCGGCAAGACGACGCTCGTCCAGGGCATCGGGGCAGGACTCGGGGTGGCCGATCCGGTGCTGTCCCCGACCTTCGTGCTCGCCCGCGAACACCGCGGCGGCCGGGTCCCGCTCGTCCACGTCGACGCCTACCGGCTGACCGACGCCGTCGACCCCAGCCGCGAGCTCGACGCTCTGGACCTGGACACCGAGCTGACCGATGCCGTCCTCGTCGTCGAATGGGGGGAGGGGCTGGCCGAACGCCTGGCGGGAGACCGGCTGGAAATCCGGCTCGAGCGGGCGCCCGCCGGTGAGGCACGGACGGTCACCTTCCGGGCGGTCGGTCCCCGTTGGGCGGGCCGCTGACCGTTCGGCATCTACCCTGAGAGACATCCGATCGGGAGGGGGTTGTCCGGTGGCAAACCGTGGCCGAGCACCGCAAACCAGCCGCCAGCGCAAACTCGCGGCCGCTCAGGCTGCGCAACGCCGAGCCGAGCGCCGGCGCCGACTGCTGCTGATTACCGTCGGCCTGGTCATCCTCGGCGCGATCGGCACGGGTGTGGGGATCGGCGTCACCAGCAGCCCCAGCTCCGGTCCGGCGGTGATCGGCGCGATCGGCCCCGAGCAGATCCCGGTCGAGAGCGGGCCGCTGATCGCCCCGGCTTCTACCGCCGCCACCGGCCAGACCATCGACGGGATCACCTGCTCGGCCCAGGAGCAGGTGGCCTACCACATCCACGCACACCTGCTGGTTTTCGTCGGCGGCCAGCAGCGGCAGTTGCCGGTCGGGATCGGCACCGTGGCTCCGGTCGTCCAGCAGTCGGCGCAGGGCGCGTTCGCGCAGGCTTCCCGCTGCTACTACTGGTTGCACGTCCATGCGACGGACGGCATCATCCACATCGAGTCACCGACCAAGAGGGTGTTCACGCTGGGCAACTTCTTCGACATCTGGCGCCAGCCGCTGGGTCCCAGTCAGGTTGGCGCCGCGACCGGACCGGTCACCGCCTTCGTAAACGGAAAGACCTACACCGGAAATCCGGCGGCCATCCCGCTGACCGCACACGAAGACATCCAACTCGACGTCGGCTCGCCGATCGTCGCCGCCGAGTCGGTCGACTGGTCCCGGGCGTCGCTCTGACCCGCGTGCTCCTGCTCGGACTCGACACGTCGACGCCGGCGACCACGGTGGCGGTTCTCGACGGCCCCCGGGTGCTCGCGTCCGGGACCGCCGTGGACGCCCGCCGCCATGGCGAGCTGCTGGCGCCGCTGATCGCGGCCACCCTGCGCGACGCGGGCGCTCGCCCGGGCGATCTCACGGCGGTGGCGGCCGGCGTCGGCCCTGGCCCGTTCACCGGCCTGCGGATCGGCCTGGTGACCGCCGCCGCGCTCGGCGATGCGATCGGCATCCCGACGTACGGGGTCGGCTCCCTCGACGCGCTGGCCGGTGCGCATCCGGGCCCCCTTACCGTGGTCACCGACGCCCGGCGGCGGGAGGTCTACTGGGCGAGCTACGACCCGGGCGGGACCCGGGTTGCCGGGCCGGCTGTCGACCTTCCGCGGGTGCTCGCCGGGCGGTTGCCGTCAGGCGAGCGGCTCGCCGGCGCCGGCGCTCGGCTCTACGAGGGCGACTTCGCGGGCTTCCCGGTGATCCCGGACAGCGACTACCCGGCGGCGGCCATGGTGGCCCGGCTGGCCCTGCCGCGGGCGGAGTCGGGTTGCCCGACCGAGCCGCTCACCCCGCTCTACCTGCGTCGCCCGGACGCCACACCACCGGGCCCACCCAAGGCGGTGCTGCGCCGGTGACCGCTGGGCTGCGGCCGATGGCGGAGGCGGACATCCCGGCGCTGCTGGACATCGAGCGGGACCTGTTCGGGGCCGAGGCCTGGTCGAGCGTGTTGTTCCGGTCCGAGCTCGCGGAGATCGAGACCCGGGGCTACGTCGTGGCGGCCGATCCCGCCGGGATCGTCGGCTACGCCGGTCTGTGCGCGTATCCCGACGACGCCTGGGTGCAGACGCTGGCCGTTCGCCGGGACCGCTGGGGCGCCGGAGTCGGGCGGATGCTCGTCGAGTGGATGCTCGCCGAAGCGTCCCGGCGTGGCCGCCGACGGGTCGGGCTCGAGGTGCGCGCGGACAACCGTCGAGCGCAGGACCTCTACCGACGGTTCGGCTTCGAGCCGATCGCGACCCGGCGCGGCTACTACCAGCCGAGCAACGTGGACGCCGTCATCATGCAACGGGAGATCGGGTGAGCGCGGAGCCGATCGTCCTCGGCATCGAGACTTCCTGCGATGAGACGGGGATCGGTCTGGTCCGGGGGCGGTCTCTGCTCGCCGGCGCGGTCGCCTCGAGCGTCGCGGCCCACGCCCGGTTCGGCGGGGTCATCCCGGAGGTCGCGAGCCGGGCCCACCTGGAGGCCATGGTGCCGACGGTGAACCGGGCCCTGCGCCAGGCGGGCCTACGCCACCGGGACGTCGACGCGGTCGCGGTGACGGCCGGGCCGGGCCTGGCCGGGGCGCTGCTCGTCGGTGTGGCCGCTGCGAAGGCGTACGCGCTAGCGCTCGAGGTCCCCCTCTACGGGGTGCACCATCTCGTCGCCCACGTCGCCGTCGACACGATCGAACACGGCCCCCTGCCGGTGCCGGTCGTGGCGTTGCTCGTATCCGGCGGCCACACCTCGCTGGTTCTGGTGCGGTCGCTGACCGACCCGGTGGTACCGCTCGGGTCGACCATGGACGACGCCGCCGGCGAAGCGTTCGACAAGGTCGCCCGGCTGCTCGGGATGCCGTTCCCGGGCGGTCCGCCGATCGACCGGGCGGCGGCCGGCGGCGACCCGGCGGCCATCGCGTTCCCGCGAGCCCTGACCGGGCCCGGGGATTCCCTCGACTTCTCCTTCTCCGGGGTTAAGACGGCGGTGGCTCGCTGGGTGGAAGCCCGCCGGGCGGTCGGCCAGGACCTGCCGCTCGCCGACCTCGCCGCCTCCTTCCAGGAGGCGGTAGCCGACGTGCTCACCGCCAAGGCGGTCGCCGCCTGCCGCCGGGAGGGGGTCCGTGACCTTGTCCTCGGCGGCGGCGTCGCCGCCAACTCCCGCCTGCGCAGCCTCGCCGCCGAGCGCTGCGCCGCCGCCGGGCTCCGCCTCCGGATGCCCGCCCCTGCCCTGTGCACCGACAACGGAGCCATGGTCGCCGTGCTCGGCGCCGCGCTCTGCGCCGCCGGGGCCAGCCCCTCCGATCTCGAGTTCGCCGCGGACCCGGGCCTGCTCTTGGCCGGTGCCCGGTGAGTACGGCGGTGCGGATGTGGGAGGCCCGGGTCGCGCCCGGTCGACTGGACGCCGCCCTGGCCTGGGTCGCCGACGAGATCGTGGCGGCCGCGCGGGCCGCCGGAGTCGGCTCCTACGAGCTCTGCTCCAGCACCGGGCCGGACGAGCGCATCGTCCTCGTCACCCGATGGCCGGCCGGGGTCGGGTTCGCCGAACCTGACCCGCCGGCCGGGCTCCTGTTGCGCGCGCAGGCTTGGGTGTTCGAGCTCGTGACCGCGTTCCCCGGGCCGGGATCCGACCCGGATTGACGGTCCCGGGCGGGTGGCATAGGCTGGCACTCGGCACGTGAGAGTGCCAACGCGACGAGGCTGACTGACACCCGCGACGGCAGGAAGCCAGGTCGAAAGCGTTCCCTACGACGTCCCGTGAGAAGGGGGAGGTCAGGTCGTGACGACCGCCACCAAAGTAGCCATCAAACCGCTCGAGGACCGCATCGTCGTCCAGCCCTCGGATGCCGAGGAGACCACGGCATCCGGTCTGGTCATTCCGGACACCGCGAAGGAGAAGCCGCAAGAGGGCGTCGTCCTCGCGGTCGGGCCCGGTCGGTTCGAAGACGGTCAGCGGGTGCCGCTCGACGTCAAAGTCGGCGACACCGTGATCTACAGCAAGTACGGCGGCACCGAGGTCAAGTACAGCGGCGAGGACTACCTCGTGCTGTCGGCCCGTGACGTGCTCGCGGTCATCGAGAAGTAGGACACCGACGCGACGCCCCGGGGGCCGTTGGTCCCCGGGGCGTATGCATGGAAGGACAGCAATGCCGAAGATCCTGGAGTTCCATTCCGACGCCCGTGACTCGTTGCAGCGCGGTGTCGACAAGCTGGCCGACGTCGTCAAGGTGACGCTCGGGCCGCGCGGACGCAACGTCGTCATCGACAAGAAGTACGGCGTCCCGACGATCACCAACGACGGCGTGACCATCGCCAAGGAGGTCGAGCTCGAGGACCCGTACGAGAACCTCGGCGCTCAGCTCGCCAAAGAGGTCGCCACCAAGACCAACGACGTTGCCGGCGACGGTACGACGACGGCCACCGTGCTGGCTCAGGCGATGGTCCGGGAAGGCCTGCGCAACGTCGCGGCCGGGGCCGCCCCGCTGTCGCTCAAGCGTGGCATCGAGCGCGCGGTGGAGGCGATCGCCGAACGGTTGGCCAAGGACGCGGCCGACATCGAAACCCAGGAGGAGATCGCGCACGTCGCCGCCATCTCCGCGCAGGACCCGGCGATCGGTGAGCTCATCGCCGAGGCGTTCAGCAAGGTCGGCAAGGACGGCGTCATCACCGTCGAGGAGTCGACTACGATGGGCCTCGAGCTGGAGTTCACCGAGGGCTTGCAGTTCGACAAGGGTTACATCTCGCCCTACTTCGTGACCGATCCGGAGCGGATGGAAGCGATCCTCGAGGGGGCTCACGTCCTCATCCATGCCGGGAAGATCTCGGCGGTCGCGGATCTGTTGCCGCTGCTCGAGAAGGTCGTCCAGACCGGCAAGCCGCTGCTCGTCGTGGCCGAGGACGTCGATGGCGAGGCGCTGTCCACCCTGGTCGTCAACAAGATCCGGGGAACGTTCACCGCGGTCGCCGTCAAGGCACCCGGCTTCGGTGATCGCCGTAAGGCGATGTTGCAGGACATGGCCATCCTCACCGGCGCCGAGGTCGTCAGCCCCGAGGTCGGGCTCAAGCTCGACTCGGTGGGACTGGAGGTCCTCGGCACTGCCCGCCGGATCACGGTGACCAAGGACGACACGACGGTCGTCGACGGGGGTGGGGATTCGGCCGCGATTGCCGACCGGGTTCGTCAGCTCAAGGTCGAGATCGAGGCGTCGGACTCCGACTGGGACCGGGAGAAGCTCCAGGAGCGGCTGGCCAAGCTGGCCGGCGGGGTCGGGGTCATCCGGGTCGGGGCCGCTACCGAGGTCGAACTCAAAGAGCGCAAGCACCGGCTCGAGGACGCGATCTCGGCGACCCGCGCCGCGATCGAGGAAGGCATCGTCAGCGGCGGGGGCTCGGCGCTCGTGCACGCGCTCGGTGCCCTCGACGGCGATTGTGGCCTGTCCGGTGACGAAGCGACCGGTGTGGGCATCGTTCGCACCGCCTTGATCGAGCCGCTGCGCTGGATCGCGCAGAACGCCGGCCACGAGGGCTACGTCGTCGTCGCCAAGGTTCGGGACCTTCCCGCCGGTCAGGGACTCAACGCCGCGACCGGTCAGTACGTCGACCTGATCGCGGCCGGCGTCGTCGACCCGGTCAAGGTCACCCGCTCGGCGGTCCAGAACGCCGCGTCGATCGCCGCGATGCTGCTGACGACGGAAACCCTCGTCGCGGAGAAGCCGGCGGAGACCGACGAGCCGACCGGGCACGGGCACGGTCACGGGCACGGGCACACGCACTAGCCTGCGCCGGTGAGCCAGGACCTTCCGTCGCTGCTGGCGGCCGGGGAACGCGCGGTGTTCCACGGTCCGCCGGCCAGAGCGGTCGGTCTGCTCGAGCAGGCGATGGCACTCGCCGAGGCGGAGGGTCGCCGGGCCGAGGTCACCGCAGCCGGCTGGCTGCTTGGGGTCGCCCTGGCCTCCCAGGGGCGGCTCGGCCGCGCCGTGGCGCTGCTCGAGCCGCTGGTCGGGGCCGGTGAGCAGGCCGATGCGCCGGAGATACGGCTCTTCGGTTCGCTGGCCGCGGCCACGATGGCCAGCGTCCACCGGCAGCTCGGGCGGCACCAGGTCGCCTGGGGATTCGACGAGCGTGGCCTGGGGCTGAGCGAAGGTCGGGGCGAGGCGGCGTTCGATTGCCGGCTCGGCCTGGCCTCCGACGCCGTCGGCCTGGAGGACGTGTCGGCCGCCCGGCTCGGGCTCGACGCCGCCGCCGAACTGGTCACCGGCCGCGAGGACTGGTGGCGACAGCGGGTCCGGCTCGACTGGGTCCGCGCCGAGATCGCCCTGCTCGTCGGTGAACCGACCGAGGCCGTGGGTCTCGCGGTCGCTGCGGTCGACCGGGCCGAACATTCACGTGCGCCGCGCCACGTCGCGAAGGGCCTGCTCTTTCAAGGGGTGGCCGAGGTCCAGGTCGATACCGATGCGGCGACCGGCACTTTGCGCCGGGCGGCCAGCCTCGCCGAAGGTCTGGGCACCCTGCCGCTGATCTGGCCGGCCCGGGCGCTGCTCGGGGCGCTGCTCGTGGACCGGGCACCAGACGAGAGCGCCCGCTGCCTGGCGTCGGCCCGATCCGCGGTGCTGGCGATCGCGGCCGATCTGGCGCCGGAGATCCGCGACGAATGGCTCAGCCGTCCAGACGTCAGCGCCTTGCTCGAGGGCTGAGTCAGCCGGCCCGCCGGGTGCTTCAGGTCCCCGGGGCGGCATGCCGATGAGCTAATCGAGGCGCGATGCGAGCGCGTCCGACCACCCCACGGCGGTCAGTGAGGAGACGCGTGACCACGGTTCTGATCTGCGACGATCACCGGATCACCCGCGAGGGGTTGCGGGCCTCGCTGGCGACCCTCCCGGGGGTCGACCGGGTCGAAACCGCGGCCAGCGGGGAAGAGGTGCTCGCCCGCTTCTCGAGCGTGCGCCCGGACGTGGTTCTGATGGATGTCGAAATGCCGGGTCTCGGCGGCCTGGAGACGATTCGAAGGCTTGTCCGGACCCATCCCGCCGCGCAGATCCTCATGCTCACGGCCCCCGGCGACCGGGACCGGGTGGTCCAGGGCATTGCCGGGGGGGCCCGCGGCTACCTGGCCAAAGATGCGTCCCGGGCCGAACTAGGGGCGGCGGTTGCGACCGCCCTGGCCGGCCCGTCCGAGCATGCACCAGCCCAGCCGGTCGTCGCCGCGGAGCTCCCCCCGCCGCTCACCGAGCGTGAATTGCAGGTTCTGCACGGCATGGCCGACGGCAAGAGCAACAACCAGATCGGCCGGGACCTCTTCCTGTCCGAGGACACCGTGAAGACCCACGCGCGTCGACTGTTCCGCAAGCTCGGCGTCGGCGACCGCGCCCAGGCCGTGGCGCTGGGTTTCCGCTGGGGTCTCGTTCGCTGACCGACATGACTGACGACGCCTCAGACAAGCCGGCCGCTGCGGCCGGCCTTCCGCCGCCGCGGGCCGGCGAGCCCGAACCCGACGGCGGGGTCGACTGGCTGGAGATCGCCCGCCAGCGGGCGCCGACCGATGCCCTCTCGTGGGACGACGACGGCCCCGAGCCACCCGATCCGGACACCGTCCAGATGGTCCTCCGCGCGCTGCGTGAACGCACCTCGATGGAAGCGGACGCCGCAATCGCCTCCCTCACCCCGCTCCAGCGACCGGCCGCCCGCGGTCGCTCGGGCCGCCGCGGCGCAGTGGTCGCGGGCCTCGCCGCCGCGGTGCTGTCTGTGGGTGGGGTGGCAGCGGCGGTCACGGCCGGGCCGGGCAGCCTGCTATATCCGCTGCACGAAGTGCTGACCGGCCACCACCGGGTCACGCCCCCGCGGAAGACCTCCCCCGCTCCGGTCCCGCCGGGCGCGTCGACCGGCTCCCCGGCCGGCCCGGCGCCCACCGTCCGGGCCACGCCCGACGCCGGATCGCCCTCCCGGCACCGCTCCGCTCCGACCCGGATGCCGACGCCGAGCGGCCAGCGCTCCACAAGGCGCCCGCCGAGCGTCACGCCGCCCGTCCCGTCCCCGGCGGGGGCCGGACACAAGCCGGCGCACCCGGGCCCGGACAGGACCCCCCCGCGCGGAGGCTGACGCCCGGCCGGGTCAGTGGGTGGATCGGGTCGGGTGGTCGTCCTCGGCGGCGTCGAGTACGCCGTCGGCGAATCCGCGAGCGTAATCCCAGCTCACGTAGTCGACCGGATCCGGCGCGAACGCCGGTTCGTGGACCCGGGTCTGTCCGGCGTCGAGTAGGTGGCGCAGATTGCCCCGCAACAGTTCCCAGGCGAAGTAATGCGGCTCCGCGCAGTCGTCGCAGTCGACGACCAGTCCGCGCACGCCGCGCGGTTCGAGGAGCGCCTGGAAGATCTCGAGGTCCTGGAGGTCGGTGAGGACCTCCTCGCGCTCGTGCAGGGCCAGCGGCTCGGGCGCGTCGTCGTCGAAGAGCGCGGCCGGGTCCGCAGGGTCGTCCGCGAACGGGTCGGGAGGGGGCTCGTCGTTCACCCGTCCACGGTAACCCGAGACGTCGTCTCCGCGCCGGCGCGGTCGACAGCCCCCGGTTTTGCCGCGGGCACCCGGTACACTCGATCACACCGAGCGGAAGGTGCCATGTCGGAAGGTGCCATGTCGGAAGGTGCCATGGACGGAAGTATCGACGCCGCCCTCAGCAGCAAGATCGCCCTTCACGGGCTCACCTTCGACGACGTGCTGCTGCTCCCGGCGGTCTCGGACGTCGTCCCCAGCGAGGTCGACACCTCGACGCGGCTGTCCCGATCGATCACGCTGCGGGTACCGCTCGTCTCCTCCGCCATGGACACCGTGACCGAAGCCCGGATGGCCATCGCGATGGCCCGTCAGGGCGGGGTGGGTGTGCTGCACCGAAACCTGTCGATCGAGGACCAGGCCATGCAGGTCGACCTGGTCAAGCGGTCCGAGGCCGGGATGGTCAGCGCGCCCATCACCTGCGCGCCCGAGGACACCATCGCCGTGGCGAACGCGCTCATGTCCCGCTACCGCATCTCCGGCGTCCCGGTGACCGATCCGGATTCGGTGCTCCTCGGCATCGTGACCAACCGCGACATCCGTTTCGAGCGGGATCACGGTCGCTCGGTGCTCGAGGTCATGACCCGGATGCCGCTCGTGACCGCACCGGAAGGCGTCTCGGACGACGAGGCGCTGCGGCTGCTAAGCGCCCACAAGATCGAGAAGCTGCCGATCGTCGACGCCGGTGGCCGGCTGCGCGGCCTGATCACGGTCAAGGACTTCGTCAAGCGGGACCAGTACCCCGGCGCGACCAAAGACGCGGACGGCCGCCTCGTCGTCGGGGCTGCGGTCGGGGTCGGCGAGGACGCCTACAAGCGGGCGCAGACCCTGGTCGAGGCCGGGGTCGACTTCCTCGTTGTCGACACGGCGCACGGGCACTCCCGGGCGGTCACCGACATGGTGCGCCGGCTCAAGGGGGACACCGGGATCGACATCATCGGCGGCAACGTGGCGACGGCGGACGCGGCTCGGGCGCTGATCGGCGCGGGTGCGGACGCCATCAAGGTCGGCGTCGGCCCCGGATCGATCTGCACCACCCGGGTGGTCGCCGGCGTCGGCGTGCCCCAGGTCACCGCCATCTTCGAATGCGCTCAGGTCGCCCGGCCGGCGGGGGTCCCGGTGATCGGCGACGGCGGGTTGCAGTACTCCGGCGACATCGCCAAAGCGATCGCCGCTGGCGCGGACACCGTGATGCTCGGCAGCCTGCTCGCCGGGGTCGAGGAGAGCCCCGGCGAGTTGCTGTTCATCAACGGCAAGCAGTACAAGAGCTACCGGGGGATGGGTTCGCTCGCGGCGATGCAGAGCCGAGGGGCGGCGCGGTCGTTTTCGCGGGACCGCTACTTCCAGGACGACGTGCTCTCCGACGACAAGCTGGTCCCGGAGGGGGTCGAGGGCCAGGTGCCGTACCGGGGTCCGCTGGCCGCCGTGGCCCACCAGCTCGTCGGCGGGGTCCGGGCCGCAATGGGCTACTGCGGGGCGCGGTCGATCGAGGAGTTGCAGGCCGCCCAGTTCGTGCGGATCACCGCCGCCGGGCTCGTCGAGAGCCATCCGCACGACATCCAGATGACCGTCGAGGCGCCGAACTACCCGGCGCGGTAGCGACCGATGGCTGACGTCGAGATCGGCAGGGGCAAGACCGCCCGCCGGGCCTACGGGCTCGACGACGTCACGATCGTCCCCTCCCGGCGGACCCGCGATCCGGAGGACGTGTCGCTGGCCTGGGAGATCGACGCCTACCGGTTCGAGATCCCGATCGTCGCCAGCCCGACCGACAGCGTGGTGTCGCCGGCCACGGCCGCGGAGATCGGCCGGCTCGGCGCCCTCGGCGTGCTCCACCTCGAGGGTCTGTGGACCAGGTACGACGATCCGGAACCGTTGCTCGACGAGATCGCTTCCTTCGACTTCAACGATGAGACCACCGCCACCCGCCGGCTCCAGCAGATCTACGCTGCCCCGATCCGTGAGGAGCTGATCGGCAAGCGGGTCGCGGAGCTGCGGGCTTCCGGCGTCACCACCGCCGCGGCGCTCTCCCCGCAGCACACGGTGCGCCACCACCGCGCGGTGCTCGATGCCGGCGTCGACATCCTCGTCATCCGCGGCACGCTGGTCTCGGCCGAGCACGTCTCCACCGGAGCGGAGCCGCTCAACCTCAAGGAGTTCATCGCTGACCTCGACGTGCCGGTCATCGTCGGGGGCTGCGCGAACTACCAGGCGGCGCTGCACCTCATGCGCACCGGAGCGGCCGGGGTTCTCATCGGGGTCGGACGTGGCGCCGCCCGCCGGACCCGCGGCGTGCTCGGGGTCGGTGTCCCGCTGGCGACCGCCCTCGCCGACGCCGCGGCGGCCCGGCGGGACTACCTCGACGAGTCCGGCGGCCGGTACGTCCATGTCATCGCCGACGGGTCGATCACTGGAGCGGCCGACGTCGCCAAAGCGATCGCGTGCGGCGCGGACGCGGCGATGATCGGCTCGCCGCTCGCCCGGGCCGCGGAGGCGCCGGGGCGCGGTTGGCATTGGGGGCTGGAGGCGGCCCACCCGACGTTGCCGCGGGGCGCCCGCATCCCGGCCACGCCGATCGGCACGCTGGAACAGGTCCTGATCGGCCCGTCCACCGTCACCGACGGCTCGATGAACCTGGCCGGCGCGCTGCGCCGTGCGCTCGCGACCTGCGGATACTCGACGATCAAGGAGTTCCAGCGGGTGGAGGTCGTCGTCGACAGCTGAGCGGCCGGCGCGGCGACTACCATCCCGGCATGAGCGACAGCGGTCTCGGTGGCGGCCTCGACTATGACGTGCTCGTCGTGGGCAGCGGGTTCGGGGGCAGCGTCACCGCGCTGCGGCTCACCGAGAAGGGCTACCGGGTCGGCGTCCTCGAATCCGGCCGCCGCTTCACCCCGGAGACTCTTCCGAAGACGAGCTGGGACCTGCGCAGCTTCCTGTGGGCCCCCCGGCTCGGCTGCTACGGCATCCAGCGGATCAACCTGCTCAACGATGTCGTGGTGCTGTCCGGGGCCGGGGTGGGCGGTGGCTCCCTGGTCTACGCAAACACGCTCTACGAGCCGCTCGACGCGTTCTTCAGCGATCCGCAGTGGCAGCACATCACCGACTGGCGGGACGAGCTGGCGCCCTTCTACGACCAGGCCAAGCGGATGCTCGGGGTCACCGAGAACCCGACGATGACCGCGGCGGACGAGGCGATGCTCTCGGTCGCCGAGGACATGGGGGTCGGGCACACCTTCCACCGCACCCCGGTCGGGGTCTTCTTCGGCGAGCCCGGCCGTACCGTCGAGGACCCCTACTTCGGTGGGGCGGGCCCGGCTCGAACCGGATGCACCGAATGCGGCAACTGCATGATCGGTTGCCGGGTGGGGGCGAAGAACCGGCTCGACGTCACCTATCTCTATCTCGCCGAGCGTGGGGGTGCGGTCGTCCACCCGGAGACCACCGTGACCTCGGTCGCCCCCCGACCGCAGGGCGGTTACACCGTGCGCACGGCACCGAGCCGCCGGTGGCGGCGCGGTGGGGACGGGGCGCGCACCTTCACCGCGGGTCAGGTGGTCTTCGCCGCCGGGGCGCTCGGTACCCAACGGCTGCTGCACGCGCTGCGCGACGAGGGCGTCCTACCGAACCTGTCGACGCGGCTCGGCGAGCTGACCAGGACCAACTCCGAGGCGCTGCTCGGGGCGATGGCGCGAACCCGCGACATCGACTATTCGCACGGGGTGGCGATCACCTCGTCGTTTCACCCGGACCCCAGCACGCACATCGAGCCGGTTCGCTACGGGCCGGGCAGCAATGCGATGGGCCTGCTCGCGACGGTCCTCACCGACGGCGGCCCCGGTGGCCCGCGCTGGTGGAAGTGGCTTCAGGCGGTGGCGCGGCACCCGCGGGACTTCCTCCGCTCGCTCATCCCGCGGGGCTGGTCGCAGCGCACCATCATCGCCCTAGTCATGCAGTCGCTCGACAACTCGCTCACCGTCACCCGAAAGCGCGGACTGTTCGGTCCCCGGCTGACCTCGAGGCAGGGGCACGGGGACCCCAACCCCACCTGGATCCCGGTCGGCAACGACGCCGTGCGCCGGCTCGCGGCGAAGATCGGGGGGGCGCCGGGCGGCGCCTGGGGCGACCTCGCCAACGTGCCGATGACCGCGCACATCATCGGGGGTTGCGTCATAGGCGACAGCGCGGACGCCGGTGTCATCGATCCGTTCCACCGGGTGTACGGGTACCCGGGTCTGCACGTGGTGGACGGCTCGGCGGTCTCCGCAAACCTCGGGGTCAACCCGTCGCTCACCATCACCGCCCTGGCCGAACGCGCGATGGCCTTCTGGCCCAACCGTGCGGAGCCGGACCCGCGGCCACCGCTGGGCGCGCCGTACCGGCGGGTTTCACCGGTGCAACCGGTCGCGCCGATCGTGCCGGCGCACGCGCCGGCCGCGCTGCGACTGACGCCTGCCCCGGCCGCCGAGCGCCCCGCATGACGGCCCGGGACGGGTTCGACACCGTCCTCGTCGTCGACTACGGCGCCCAGTACGCCCAGCTGATCGCCCGACGGATCCGCGAATGCCACGTCTACAGCGAGATCGTCCCGTCCACCGCCACTGTCGAGGAGCTGCTCGCCCACCGGCCGAAGGCGATCATTCTGTCCGGGGGGCCGTCATCGGTCTACGAGGAGGGCGCCCCGGCAGCCGCGCCGGGCCTGTTCGAGACCGGGGTGCCGACCCTGGGTATCTGCTACGGCCACCAGCTGATGGCGCTCTCGCTCGGTGGTGAGGTTCGCCGGACCGGGGTCAGCGAGTTCGGCCCGACGGCCCTTCAGGCCCGGACCTCCAGCGTGCTGTTCGCCGGGCTGCCCGAGCGGCAGACCGTATGGATGTCCCACGGGGACGCCTGCTGGACGCCACCGCCCGGCTTCACGGTGACCGCCACCAGCGAGGGCTCGCCGGTCGCCGGGATCGAGGATCCGGCCCGCGGCTTCTACGGCGTTCAGTTCCATCCGGAGGTCGTGCACACGCCGCACGGCACGGATCTGCTGCGCCGATTTCTCTACGACATTGCCGGCTGCCAACCGACCTGGACGATGCTGAACATCGTCGACGATTCGGTCGCGGCCATCCGCGAGCAGGTTGGCGCCGGTCGGGCCGTCTGCGGACTGTCCGGCGGGGTTGATTCGGCGGTGGCCGCCGCGCTCGTCCAGCGGGCGATCGGGGACCGGCTGACCTGCGTGTTCGTCGACCATGGCCTGCTCCGCAAGGGCGAGGCGGCCCAGGTCGAGAAGGACTTCGTCGCCTCCACCGGGGTGCGCCTCAAGGTGGTCGACGCCACCGACCGCTTCCTCGGGGCGCTGGCCGGAGCCCGTGATCCCGAGGCGAAACGCAAGATCGTAGGTCGGGAGTTCATCCGGGTCTTCGAGGAGGCGGCGCACGAGGTCGTCACCGAAGCCGGTGCCCCGGTGCGCTTCCTGGTCCAGGGCACGCTCTACCCCGACGTCGTCGAGTCCGGCGGCGGGACCGGCGCCGCCAACATCAAGTCCCACCACAACGTCGGCGGCCTTCCCGACGACCTCGACTTCACGCTGGTGGAGCCGCTGCGATGGCTGTTCAAGGACGAGGTGCGCCGGGTGGGCGAGGAGCTGGGGCTGCCCCCGGACATCGTTTGGCGTCAGCCGTTCCCCGGTCCGGGCCTGGCGATCCGGATCGTCGGTGAGGTGACGAGGGACTCCCTCGACGTCCTGCGCGAGGCGGATTCGATCGCCCGCGAGGAGCTGTCCCGGGCCGGGCTCGACCGGGACGTGTGGCAGTGCCCGGTCGTGCTGTTGGCGCAGGTGCGGTCGGTGGGTGTGCAGGGTGACGGGCGCACCTACGGCCACCCGGTGGTGCTCCGCCCGGTCACGAGTGAAGACGCGATGACCGCGGACTGGGCCCGGGTGCCGTACGACGTGCTGGCCCGGATCTCGACCCGGATCACGAACGAGGTGCGCGAGGTGAACCGGGTCGTCCTGGACCTGACGAGCAAGCCACCCGGAACCATCGAATGGGAGTAGCCGGCGGGGCTCGGGTCCTGATTCCCTTGCCGGACACCGATTTCGACGTCACCGAAGTGGCGGTCCCCTGGCGTCTGCTGACCGATGCCGGCCACAGCGTCGTGTTCGCCACCGAATCGGGCGCCACGCCGGCTGCGGACCCACGGCTGCTCGAGGGCGTCTTGTTCGGCCAGCTGGGCGCGGCGGAGGAGCCCCGCCGGTTCTACGGTGAGCTCACCGGGGCGCCCTCCTTCCGCTCCCCGACGCCGTGGTCGGAACTGTCCCCGGCGGACTTCGACGGCCTGCTGCTGCCGGGCGGGCACGCACCCGGGATGCGGCAGTACCTGGGCAGCGCCGACCTGCAACGCCAGGTGGTCGCGTTCTGGCGCACCGGCCGGCCGGTGGCCGCGATCTGCCATGGGGTGCTGGTGCTGGCCCGGTCCGTCGATCCGGACACCGGCCGCAGCGTCCTGGCCGGGTCGCGGACCACCTGCCTGCCCAAATACCTGGAGCGGGCGGCCTACCTCGCCACCGCCTGGCGGCTCGGTCGCTACTACCGGACCTACCCGGCGTACGTCGCCGACGAGGTCAGGGCCGCGCTGGTCGCTCCGGACCGACAGTTCCTGGTCGGCCCGCGGGTGCTGAGCCGGCGCGGGACCGCCACAGACGACCGACCGGCCTTCGTCGTCGAGGACGGACGCTACCTCTCGGCAAGATGGCCCGGCGACGCCTACCTGTTCGCCCGGCGGTTCGCCGCACTGCTCGCCGCCCGATCATCGTCTTCTACGAGCCCCTGAGTCTTCCACCCGGCCGAGCCGGATCAGGCGGTCGGCATGACGTGGAAGGCCTCGGCGAGCCGTCCGGCCGGAAGGCCCGCGCTCTCGGCGATCGAGGAGAACCATTGCCGCAGCCGGGGTTCCAGCGCCGCCGGATCGGGGTGTTGCGACGCATGCCGGTGCAGGGCGCGGATCTTGCGGTCGAACACCTCGGTGATGTCGACGTGGTGGTTGGGCTGGTCGGCCGCCATCACCCAGACCTCGCTGACCACCCAGGCATCCAGACCGTCGGCGGCGAGCTCGGGATGGGCGAACGGGTTGCGAGCGTCCGGGTAGACGGCGCACAACGCCGCCTCCCCGGCGGCCAGGTGGTCCGGGTGGTTGACGCCGATCCGCCCGAACGTGCGCAGCGGGGACGGGCACATCACCCGCTGCGGCCGGACGTCCCGGATCACCCGGGAGATGTCCCGGCGCAGCTCGAGACTCGTCACGAGCTTGCCGTCCGGATAGCCGAGGAACCGGACGTCCGCGACCCCCACCTCGGCACCGGCGGCGGTCTGTTCCTCGCGCCGGATGCCGGCGATGTCGCCGCGTGGAACCACCGGGTCGAAGCCCCCGGCGTCGCCGTCGGTGATGACGCAGTACGTCACCTTGATTCCGGCGTCGGTCCAGGTCGCGACGGTGCCGGCGCCCCCGAAGTCCACGTCGTCCGGGTGCGCCGTCACGACCAGCGCCCGCTCGACCTCGGCAACGTCCAACACGACGTCGAGCCTATGTGGGGTCCGCGGCCCGCGGAAAACCCGGCCCGGACGTCGACGTGGCCGGGCGTAGGCTCGGCCCACCGATGAGCTCCCTGTTCGACGACCTGCTGGTTCCCCGTCCGCGGATCGCGGTCGATCCGGCGACCCTGCTCGAGGGATTGAACCCGCCGCAGCGGCAGGCCGTGCTGCACGCCGGCGGCCCACTGCTCGTCGTCGCCGGAGCCGGGTCGGGCAAGACCCGGGTGCTGACCCATCGGATCGCCTGGCTGATCGCCGACCGCGGCGTGGACCCGGGCGAGGTGCTGGCCATCACGTTCACGAACAAGGCGGCCGGCGAGATGCGGGAACGGGTCGCCGCCCTGGTCGGCCCGCGGGCCCGCTCGATGTGGGTATCGACGTTCCACTCCGCCTGCGTTCGGATTCTGCGCCGGGAGGCGGCCCGGCTCGGGCTTCCCTCGAGTTTCTCCATCTACGACGCGGGCGATTCGCACCGGCTCATGACCCTCGTCGGGCGGGAGCTCGCACTGGACCCGCGGCAATTCTCGGCGCGGGCGCTGAGCGCGCGGGTGTCGGCGTTGAAGAGCGAGTTGGTGGACTTCGAGACGTTCCTCGACAGGTCACGGTCCGGGGACATGCGGGAGCAGCTGATCGGGGAGGCCTACCGCTCCTACCAGCAGCGGCTGCTACAGGCCCGGGCGCTGGACTTCGACGACCTGATCATGACTACGGTCAACCTGCTCCAGGCCTTCCCGGACGTCGCCGAGCACTACCGCCGGCGCTTCCGGCACGTCCTCGTCGACGAATACCAGGACACCAACCACGCGCAGTACGTCCTGGTCCGGGAGATCGTCGGCCGGTCGGCGGCGTACACCGCCGACGGGGACCTGGTGCGGGCCGGCTCGGAGGTGGCGCCGAGCGAACTGGCGGTCGTCGGTGACGCCGACCAGTCGATCTACGCCTTCCGGGGCGCGACCGTGCGCAACATCCTTCAGTTCGAGAGCGACTACCCGGACGCCTCGGTTGTCCTGCTCGAGCAGAACTACCGCTCCTCACAGACCATCCTGTCCGCGGCGAACGCGGTGATCGCCCGCAACCCGAACCGGCCGGCGAAGAACCTGTGGTCGGACGCCGGACCGGGGGAGCGGATCCTCGGATACGTCGGCGACAACGAGCACGACGAGGCGGCCTACGTCGCCGGTGAGGTGGACCGGCTCGGGGACGAGGAGGGCATCCGCCCGTCGGACGTCGCGGTGTTCTACCGGACCAACGCACAGGGCCGGGTCTTCGAGGAGGTGTTCATCCGGGTCGGGCTGCCGTACAAGGTGGTCGGTGGGGTCCGCTTCTACGAGCGGCGGGAGGTTCGGGACGCGCTGGCCTACCTTCGCGTTCTGGTCAACCCCGAGGACACCGTGTCGATGCGGCGGATCCTCAACACTCCGAAGCGCGGGATCGGCGACCGGGCGGAGGCCGCGGTCGAGGAGTTCGCCGCCCGGGAGCGCATCTCGTTCGCCGCGGCGCTCGAGCGGGCCGGCGAGGCGCCGGCCCTGGCGACCCGGTCCCTCGCGGCGATCCGCGGGTTCGTCGACCTGCTGGGCGCCCTGCGCGGGCTGCTGGAGGCCGGGAGTGGGCCGGCGACCCTGGTCGAGGCGGTGCTCGAGCAGACCGGGTTGCTCGCCGAGCTCGAAGCGAGCGAGGATCCGCAGGATGAGGGGCGCGTGGAGAACCTGCGGGAGCTCGCGGCGGTGGCCGGCGAGTTCGAGCAGATCGGGACCGGCGGCGGGCTCGCCGAGTTCCTCGAGCGGGTGGCGCTCGTCGCGGACGCCGACGACCTGCCCGGCGCGGACGAGTCCGGCGGGGTGGTCACCCTGATGACGCTGCACACCGCGAAGGGGCTCGAGTTCCCGGTCGTCTTCCTCACCGGCATGGAGGACGGCGTGTTCCCCTTCCAGCGCTCGCTCGGCGACCCCCGGGAGCTCGAAGAGGAGCGCCGGCTGGCCTACGTGGGGATCACCCGGGCCGAGCGCCGGCTCTACCTCACCCGGGCGCTGCGCCGTTCGGCGTGGGGGACGCCCGCGTTCAACCCGGAGTCACGGTTCCTCGCCGAGATCCCGGCTGAGCTCGTCGAGTGGGCGCGCCGGCCGGAGCCGGCGCAGGCGGCGCTCGCCCGCCGGGCGATGGAGCGCGGCCGGGCGGCGGGCCCGGGGATGCGCCAGGTGCCCTCGCTTTCGGCCGGGGACCGGGTGAGCCACGACACCTTCGGGCTCGGCACGGTCGTCGCGACCGCGGGGATGGGGGATTCGGCGGAGGCCACGGTGGACTTCGGTGCCGAGACCGGCGCCAAGCGGCTGCTCCTGCGCTACGCGCCGGTCGAGAAGCTGTAGCCGGCGGGTCAGCCGGCGGAGTCGGCCCGCCGGGCCGGGCGGGTGAGCCGACGCAGCCGGGACGGTCCCGGCGTCGGGCTGCTCGAGATGTTCGTCACCCCGGCGGTGCGCAGGCCGCCGTCGGAGTCGAGGTGGGCCAGCGTGCTGCAGATCTCGTGGATCACCTGACGGTGGATCGGCATCGACAGGTGGCCGACGCCGCGAACGAAGATGTTCCGCGCGGCGAGATCGGGATGATCGATCCGCGCCGAGTGCTTCGGCAGGATGACCCCGTCGAGGTCGGTCCAGAACGCCACGAAACGGGTCCGGCAGCCCGGCGCGGGCTCGGCGAGCTCCGCGATCACGTCGCTGTCCGGGCGCAGCTGGCGGAGGAGCCGGCCGGGGGCCAGCCGGGCCAGCTGGGTGCCGGCGTGCGGGGACCCGAGGGTGACCACGGTGTGTACCCGTTCGTCGCCACCGAGGCGTTGCACGTAGTAGCGCGCGATCAGGCCGCCGAGCGAGTGGCCGATGACGTGGATCCGTTCATGCCCGCTGTCCACCGCGAGCTGCTCGACCTCGGCCGCCAGGCGCCGGGCCGCCGACCTGATGTCGTGCGTGAACACCTGGTAGTTCAGGGTTCGCACCCGGCCGAAGCCGCGTCGGCTCAAGCCGCGTTGGAGCAGGGTGAACACCGACCGGTTGTCCATGATCCCGTGGATCAGCAGGATCGGGGTCCCGGCCGCCTCGACGTCGCCGAGCAGCAGTCCCCGCTGCACCGGGGGCAGCCCGGCCAGCGTGTACAGGTCGCTTCGGGTCGCCTCGCTGGCTCGCTCCCGGGCCACGCCGAGCGGGTAGGTCGCCAGGTGCGCGGCGGTCCAGGCGAACTCGACTGCGGTGCCGCGGATGCCGGTCGGCGAGCACACCGTCCGGATTCCACGGCCGGTGGCCGCGCCGGCGCGCACGAGCACATCCCTCACCGCTGACCTCCACGGCTGGACACTGAACCGGGTCACGCTAGCCGAAGCCGGGTGCCCCGGTGTGCTGACTCGCGCGACCCGACTGGTTTGTGGTGTTACGCCCCCGTCAGGGTTCCGGGCAGCGGCTGCGACCAGCGCCGCTGTCGGCCGGCGAGCCGGTCCGGGCCGGGTTGTCCGGCCAGCCGGTCGAGGATCGCAGCGACGGTCTGGGGCAGCGGGCCGGTCGCCACCGGGCGCCCGAACCCGAGCTGGCGCAAGGCAGCGGGGGTCAGCCCGGCGGCGTCGGCCGCCGCGGCGGGGTCCAGATGCAGGGCGCTGGCCGCCCCCTCCGGGGCGAGCGCGGTGAAATATCCGGTGTCGGTCACCAGAACCTCGTCGCAGGCGGCGGCGGCCAGCGCGCCGCCGGAGCCACCCTCACCGTGGACCACCGCGAGGGTCGGGGAGCGGCACCCGAGCACTCCGGCGAGCGCCTCGGCGATCCGCGGCGCGATGCCGGCCGCTTCGCTGTCCGCCCCGGGGTCCGCGCCGGGGGTGTCCACGAGGGTCAGCAGCGGCCGGTCGAGCCGGTCCGCGAGCCGCGCCGCCCGGCCGAGCAGCGCGTAGCCGGCCGGGGTAGGGCGGCCCCCCCGGTCGGTGGCGACGGCGACGCCGATCACCGGACGGCCGCCAGCGGTGCGCCCGAGCACCGCCGTCACAGTGGTGTCGGCCCCGGCCAGTTCGACCGTTCCCCCGAGCAGGCGGCGGAGCAGCGCGGCTCCGGCCGGCCGGTTCGCGTCACGGGCGTGCCGGACCTGCGCCCAGCCGCCGCGGGCCGGCGGGTCGTGGTCGGCAGGGGGCGCTCCGGCCGGCCCGGTGCCGGGTGCGAGCGCGTCGAGCGCCCGGGTCAGCCAGCCGGCCACCTGATCTCCGGAACAGACGGCGTCCAGCAGGCCCGCCCGGTGCGCGGCCTCGGCGGTGTGGCTGCCGGCCGGGGGGATCTCGCCGGTGAGGGCCTCGGTGACCCGGGGTCCGGAGAAACCCACGGTCGCGCCCGCGACGCCGATCCGCAGGTCCGCCGCCGACACCACCGCGATCCACACCCCGCCGGTCGTCGGGTGGTCGGCGACGGACAGGTGCGGCACCCGCGCGGCAGCCAGCCGCTCGAGCGCGAGCGCCGCCCGCGGGATGCCCACCAGGGCGGCCATCCCCTCCTGCAGCCGGGTGCCGCCGCTGCGGGCGACGCTGACCAGTGGGAGTCCCCCGTCCGCCGCCAGCGCGCAGGCCGAGCCGAACCCGGTGGCGTCAGCCTCGCCGAAGCTCCCGCCGAGCACCTCGAAGTCGAAGCTCACCGCGACGATCGGGTGGCCGCCGAGCTCGCCGGGGCCCCAGCTCAGCGCCGCCCGCGGACGGTAGCCGGGCCAGCCAATCGGGTTGCGGTCGCCTGGGTCGGCCGCGCTCAGGGCCACGCCGGCGAGCAGCCCGGTGCGCCAGTCACCGTCCGGCATGGTGCAGCACCTCCCTCGTCGGACCGGGGCGGCTACTCTGCCAAAAGACGGCCCGGGGCGAGAAGGTGGTGGCGAGTTGGCAAAGGCACCGATCAGAGTCGTCATCGCCAAGCCCGGGCTCGACGGCCACGACCGGGGCGCGAAGGTGGTCGCCCGGGCGCTGCGCGACGCCGGGATGGAGGTCATCTACACCGGCCTGCATCAGACCCCCGAGCAGATCGTCGAGACCGCGATCCAGGAAGACGCCGACTGCGTCGGCCTTTCGGTGCTTTCCGGCGCGCACATGACCCTCTTCCGTCGGGTCCTCGACCTGATGCAGGAGCGCTCCGCGCAGGACATCGTGATCTTCGGTGGCGGCATCATCCCGGACGCCGACATCCCGGAGCTCAAGCAGATGGGGGTCGCCGAGATCTTCACCCCCGGGACACCGACTCAGGACATCGTGGAGTGGATCACGCGCCGGGTCGCGGTCGCCACCGCCTGATCGCCACCAGCCCGGTGACGGTCAGCCCTACCGCGCACCCGGGGAGTAGCGGGCTGCCGCCGGTGTTCGGCAGCTGCGGTCCGCTCACTGCCGTGGTTGCCCTGCTCGCCGCCAGTTCCGCGTTGGTCGGTGTCACGGCCGCCCGGGTGTTCACCGGCAGCGTGAACCAGGAATAGTCCTTCGGGATCTCGGCCAGCAGGTTCTCGTTCGGCGTCGCAGTCGGGGTGCCCGGGGGGGCGCCGTAGTAGACGGTGATGTCGTCCGGGGTCTGGGTGGCTGCGCCCACGTCGGAAGTCTGGTCGCTCGCGGCGAGGGTGAATCGCACCGCGTGCCCGGCCGGGAAAAGGTGCGCGAAGCCGAGCAGGTTGATGTTGACGAATCGCGCGAGGGCGCTGTTCGGGATCCGGACCGGAGCGATCAGGCGTTTGATCAGCGTCGCCGTCCCGTCCGGGGCGACGTCGAAAACCTTGCCGAAGAAGATCAGGTCCTGCCCGTCGGCATGGCTGAGCAGCAGGTGCGCGGTCGGGACGCCGACCGACACGACCGGTGAGCTGAACGGGCTGGACGTGAAGCTCACCGCGGTTCCGGCCGCGTCGGAGGGGGTCATGGCCGCGCTGCCCCCGCCGGAGGAGCCCGGCCCGGTGAAGTTCGAAGTCTCCGAGTACGACGTCGCCGGGCCGGCGACCCGCACGAACGACGTACTCCCGCTGGCCAACGCCAGCCCGGCCGGGAGCAGCTGGCCTCCGGCGTCGAGCCCCCAGGTGTAGCTCGATTCGGCCGGGAACGACGACGCGGTGCCGTACTGCCCGGTGTCCGGGCCGGAGCCGCTGTAGGGAACCCAGTCGCGGTAGTAGGCGAAGTTCGGGCCGGTGCTCACCGCCTCGCCCTTGAGGTAGCGGTCGAACCAGGCCAACGAGCGCAGCGGCAGGTAGCACTGGTCGAGTCCGGAGTCGCCGCCGCCGTACACGTCGCATTCACCGGGCTGGGAGTTGTACCCTCCGTGACCCCCGTAGTTCCAGATCAGCGACACCGGGACGCCATTGCGCTTCAGTGCCAGGTAGGTGGCCAGCGCGTCGTCTTCGTTGAAGAGGGTGTCCGACTCGCCCTGCATGAGCAGGGTGGGGACCCGGAGCGCGTTGATGTCGGTTTCGGCGGAGGACATGGCCAGCAGCGACACCGCGCTCGCCGGTGCCGTGCCCGTCGTCGCGATCTCGTCGTAGGCCGTGCAGAGCACGTCGGGATACCCGGTGCAGCCGGCGAGCACACCCGGGTCCGCGGCCGGCTTGTCGCTGACGCAGTTGCCGTTGGCTCCCCCGCTGAACGCCGGGTTCGACGGGGACCGGGTTCCGTAACCGTTCCCGTCGACGTAGAACAGGGACGTCCACTCGGCCTTGAACACCCCCAGCTCGGTCAGCTGGTGGCTGAACCCCGTCGGGTCTCCGGGCACCACCCAGTTGTCGGGGTAGAGCGCGTACTGAAGGGAGTTCCAGGTCCGACCCGGATCGATCGCCCGGACCCGCCGGTCATGCTCGGCGACGTTGAGGGTGATCCCGCCCCCATAGGAGCCGCCGATCAGGCCGACGATCGGCCCACGCGCGTCGTGCGCGACGTCGGCCTTGTCCGGCCCGTTCTGGAGAATGTCGGTGATCAGCGCCATCGAGTCTTTGACGTCGTAGTCCGTGGAGTCGAGTTCGATGCAGCCGCTGGAGTTGCCGAAACCCTGACCGGTGTAGGCGAGGACGACGTAGCCGTGCCGGGCGAAGAAATCCGCGGTCGACGTGATCTCGGAGGCGTCCTTGCTCAACCCGAACCCGTTGGTCATCACGATTGCCGGCTCCGGGTGTGCCGGCGTGGCCGAGTTCGGCAGGTACAGCCGGGTGTCCATCAGCGTGACGTGGCTGTCGGTCGGACCGTCGTGGACGTTCACCACCTCGTCGTGGGTGGTGTACGGCGGCGGTGCGGCGGCGCCGGCGACCGCCAGCGGGCCGGCGGCCAGCGCGGCGGTGGCGGCTGTCGCGGCGATGGCGAACAGTCGGTGCCGCGACACGGATCCTCCTCTGATCTCGATCAGGGCTCCCACTATGGGATACGTCACAGCTGGCGTCGACTCCTGCCGTGCCGGCCCCCGCGAGTTGGCCCGGCCGGGGCTTCCCGAACCGGCGCCGATAACCTCCTGCGAGTCGGACCGACGAGCGAAGGGACGTCGTGGACCTGTTCGAGTACCAGGCCAAGGAGCTGTTCGGTCGGCACGGGGTCCCGGTGCCGGCCGGCCGGATCGCGCGCACCCCGGAGGATGCCCGGACGGTCGCGGCCGAGCTGGGCGGACGGGTCGTCGTGAAGGCCCAGGTGAAGGCCGGCGGCCGGGGCAAGGCCGGCGGGATCAAGCTGGCCGACGGTCCAGAGGAGGCCGCCGCCCGGGCCGGCGAGATCCTCGGCATGGACATCAAGGGCCACACCGTGCTGGCAGTGCTCGTCGAGCAGGCGGGCGACATCGCCGAGGAGTACTACGCATCCTTCCTTCTCGACCGGTCGGCCCGCGGCTACCTCGCGATGTGCTCGCGGGAGGGTGGCGTCGAGATCGAGGAGGTCGCCGCCACCCGACCAGAGGCGTTGATCAGGTTGCCGATCGACCCGCTCCGCGGCATCGACGCGGCCCGCGGGGAACAGATCGCGGAGGCGGCCGGGCTGCCGCGCGCCGCGCGGGCGGCTGCGGCGGACCTGCTGGTGCGGCTGTGGGCCGTCTTCGACACCGAGGACGCCACGCTCGTCGAGGTGAACCCGTTGGTCCTCACCGGCGACGGCCGGGTCGTCGCGCTGGACGGCAAGGTCACGCTCGATGACAACGCCGGCTATCGGCACCCGGAGCACGCCGGTTTCGAGGACAAGTCGGCGGTCGACCCGATCGAGCAGCGGGCCAAGGCGGCCGACCTCAACTACGTCAAACTCGAGGGCACGGTCGGGATCATTGGCAACGGGGCCGGGCTCGTCATGTCCACGCTCGACGTCGTCGCGTACGCCGGCGAGGAGTTCGGCGGGGTCCGGCCGGCGAACTTCCTCGACATCGGGGGTGGCGCCTCCGCCGAGGTGATGGCCACCGGGCTGTCCATCGTGCTGTCCGACCCGTCGGTGCGCAGCGTCTTCGTCAACGTGTTCGGCGGGATCACCGCCTGCGACGAGGTGGCGAACGGCATCGTCGCCGCACTTGGCGCGCTGGCCGCGGCCGGAGATCCGGTCCGCAAACCACTGGTGGTCCGCCTCGACGGCAACAACGCCGAGGAGGGCCGGCGGATCCTCCGCGACGCGGCCCTCGATGTCGTCCACCCGGTCGACACGATGGACGGGGCGGCGCGGCTGGCCGCCGAGCTGGCCGCGGCCTGAGCTTCCCAGACACCGAGACGGACGGAACCATGGCGATCTTCCTCGATCGGTCGAGCCGCATCCTCGTGCAGGGCATCACCGGCGGCGAGGGCCGCAAGCACGCTCGCCGGATGGCCGCGTCCGGGGCGGCGGTGGTCGCGGGGGTCACGCCGGGCAAGGGCGGCCAGGACGTCGACGGCGTGCCGGTCTTCGACACCGTCTCCGAGGCGGTGGCCGAGACCGGGGCCGACGCCTCCGTCGTGTTCGTCCCGCCGCGGTTCACCAAGTCCGCGGTCCTCGAGACGATCGACGCCGGGGTCCCGCTGTGCGTCGTGATCACCGAAGGCGTTCCGGTCCACGACACCACGGCTTTCTGGGCGCACGCGTGCGCGACCGGCAACGCGACCCGGATCATCGGCCCGAACTGCCCGGGCGTGGCGAGCCCCGGGCGCTCGAACGCCGGCATCATCCCGGCCGACATCACCGCGCCCGGGCCGATCGGCCTGGTCTCCAAGTCCGGCACCCTGACCTATCAGCTCATGTACGAGCTGCGGGAGATCGGCTTCTCCACCGCGGTCGGGATCGGCGGCGACCCGGTCGTCGGGACGACGCACATCGACTGCCTACAGGCCTTCGAGGAGGACCCGGACACCGCGGCCATCGTCATGATCGGCGAGATCGGGGGGGACGCGGAGGAGCGCGCGGCCGAGTTCATCCGCGCGCACGTGTCCAAACCGGTGGTCGGCTATATCGCCGGGTTCACCGCACCCGAGGGCAAGACGATGGGGCACGCCGGGGCGATCGTTTCCGGCTCGTCCGGCACCGCCGAGGCGAAGAAGGCGGCGCTGGAAGCGGCCGGAGTGCGGGTCGGGAAGACCCCCTCGGAGACCGCCCGGCTGATGGCCGAGGTGATCGCCGGCGGGTGACCGACGGCGTGGGAGCGGGGCTGGTGGTGCTCCGGCTGCCAGAGTGACCGGTGTGACCGATTTGCTGAGCCGGCCCGGTCGGCCGGCGGTCCGTCGGCCGGCGGCCCGACCTAGGTCGAGGCGTCCGCCCGCGGCCAACCTGCCCGTGCTGGGCCTGGCGCTGGCCGGCTGGGCGGCCGCCCTCGGGCTCACGGCCCCGGTCGTCGTGAGCATGCTCGGCTGGGCGGCAGATCCGCGCTCCGGTTCGCCGCCGGGTGCGCCCCTGCGGCTGGCGGTGGACAGCTGGTTGCTGGCGCACCACGTTGGTCTGCGCGTTGCCGGGGGGCACCTCGGCATCGCCCCGCTGGGACTCACCGCGTTGCTCGTCCTGCTGCTCGTGCGGGTCGGCCGGGTCCTCGCCCGGCTCGGCCGGGTGGCCACCCCGGAGCAGGCAGCCCGGGCGGTCGGGGCGCTCGCCGGGGGCTACGCCGCGCTCGCCTGCGGGCTTGCGCTGGCCGTCCGGTCGCCGGCCGTGGCTCCGGCGGCCGGCCAGGCGTTCCTCGCCGCCGGGTTGATCGCCGCCCTGTCCGGCGGCTACGGCGTGTACCGGGAGGCCGGTGCCCGGGTCTTGCCGCGGCTCGCCTTCCCCGCCTGGGCCGGTCCGATGTTGGCCGGCGGTTTGGCCGGTACCGGCGTCCTCGCCGCTGGCGGGGCGCTGATCGCCGCCGGTTCGGTGCTCGGACATGCCGGCCGCGCGGCGGACCTGGCCGGGGCGCTCCAGCCGGGCGCCGTCGGGGTGGGGGGGTTGAGCCTGCTCTGCCTGGTGTTCTTCCCGAATGCCGCCCTCGCCGCTGCGGCCTACGCGGTCGGACCCGGCTTCGCGGTGGGGGTCGGAACCCGGGTGGCACCGTTCGGTGTGCATCTGGGCGCGGTCCCGGCCCTACCGCTGTTCGCCGGCCTCCCGCAGTCCGGTCCGGCGCCGGCGGGGTCGCTCGCGGCGTTCGTCGTCCCGGTCGCCGCCGGGATCGTCGCCGCCCGGGTCGTCCGGCACCGCTACCCGGGGCCGCTCACGCTGGAGACCGTGGGCGTCGCGATGTCCTCGGGGCTGGTCACCGGGGCGGTCATGGCTCTGCTCGCTGCGCTGGCGGGCGGCCCGGGCCCGGGGTTGCTCGCCGCGCTCGGCCCCTCCCCGTGGCAGCTCGGCCTCGCATCGGCCGGTGAAGTAGGGCTGGCGGCGGCCGCGACCGTCGGCGTACTGGCCGTGTGGCGAGGCCGCAGCGAATAGGCTCCCGGCCACCATGACCCGGCTCGTCGTTCTGGTCTCCGGCGCTGGCACCAACCTGCAGGCGTTGCTCGACGCCGCGGAAATCGACCCGAGGTTCCCGCGCACCGTGGCGGTCGGCGCGGACCGGCCGGACGCGGCCGCACTCGGGCGGGCCGCCCGCCAGGGGATCCCGACCTTTGTCGTGCGGCCCGCCGAGCATCCGGACCGGCCCGCTTGGGACGCGGCGCTGGCCGGCTCGGTCGCATCCCACCGCCCCGACCTCGTCGTCTGCGCGGGTTTCATGCGCATCCTCGGGCCCGCGTTCCTCGCCCGCTTCATGCCGCGGATCGTCAACACCCATCCCGCCCTGCTGCCTGCCTTCCCCGGCAAACACGCTGTCCGCGAGGCCCTCGTTTATGGTGCAAAGGTGACGGGCGCCACCGTGCATCTCGTCGATGCGGGTGTCGACTCCGGCCCGGTGGTGGCCCAGGTCTGCGTCCCGGTGGCGCCGGGCGACGACGAGGCGAGCCTGCACGAGCGGATCAAAGTGGCGGAACGCGCCCTCCTCGTCGACGCGGTGCGCAGCCTCGCGGGAGGATTCAGCGTGGAGGGGCGCAGCGTGCGTTTCCCGTGAGTCCGAGAACGGAGCTGCCGTGACGACCCGCCCGATCCGCCGCGCGCTGGTAAGCGTGTACGACAAGACCGGGTTGATCGAGCTCGGTCGGGCGCTGGCCGACGCCGGTGTCGAGATCGTGTCCACCGGGTCGACCGCCGCTCGGCTGGCCGACGCGGGCGTGCCGGTGACGACCGTCGAGCAGATCACGGCCTTCCCCGAGGTGCTGGATGGGCGGGTGAAGACCCTGCACCCCGGGGTGCACGCCGGGATCCTCGCCGATCTGCGCAACCCGGAGCACGCCAGGCAGATCGACGAACTCGGGATCCAGCCGTTCGACCTTGTCGTCGTTAACCTCTACCCGTTCCGGGAGACCGTTGCCGGCGGCCTCGGTTTCGACGAGTGTGTCGAGATGATCGACATCGGCGGCCCCGCCATGGTCCGGGCGGCCGCGAAGAATCATCCGTCGGTCGCCGTGGTCACCGATCCGGCCGACTACCCGGGCCTCGTCGAAGCCGTCCGGGCCGGTGGCTTCGACCTCGAGGCCAGGCGCGTGCTGGCCGCCGCGGCCTTCGCGCACACCGCCGGATACGACCTCGCCGTCGCCTCCTGGTTCGCCCGTCCGGACGAGTTCCCGCCGTTCCTCGGGCTCGGCTTCGAACGGGCCGGCATGTTGCGCTACGGGGAGAACCCGCATCAGCGGGCCGCCGTCTACATCGACCGCGACGTCCCGGGCGGGTTGGCCGGTGCGGAGCAGCTGCACGGCAAGGCGATGTCGTACAACAACTACGTGGATGCGGATGCGGCCCGGCGGGCCGCCCACGACTTCTCCGCACCCGCGGTCGCCATCGTCAAGCACGCGAACCCGTGCGGGATTGCCGTGGGTGAGGATGCCGCCGATGCCCACCGCAAGGCGCACGCCTGCGATCCGGTCTCCGCGTTCGGTGGCGTCATCGCGGTCAACCGGCCGGTCACGGTCCCCCTCGCCGAGCAGATCGCCGAGGTCTTCACCGAGGTCGTCGTCGCTCCCGCCTATGCCGACGGCGCCCTCGAGGTGCTCTCGCGAAAGCCTTCGATCCGGCTGCTCGTCTGTCCCCCGCCGCGGCAAGCGGGTGCTGAGTACCGGCAGATCTCCGGCGGACTGCTCGCGCAGACCGTCGACCGGATCGACGTCCCCGGGGACGACCCCGCCAAGTGGACGCTGCGGGCCGGACCGCCGGTCGACGACGCCACCCTCGCCGACCTCGGCTTCGCCTGGCGGGCCGTCCGCGCGGTCAAGTCCAACGCCATCCTGCTCGCCTCCGCCGGCGCGACGGTCGGGATCGGCATGGGTCAGGTCAACCGGGTGGATTCGGCCCGGCTCGCGGTTGCCCGGGCCGGGGATCGCGCGCCCGGTGCGGTCGCGGCATCCGACGCCTACTTCCCGTTCGCCGACGGCGTGGAGGTGCTCATCACCGCTGGGGTCCGGGCCGTCGTGCAGCCCGGCGGCTCGATTCGCGACGACGAGGTGATCGCGGCCGCCGAGCGGGGCGGGATCTCGATGTACGTCACCGGGACTCGGCACTTCGCGCACTGACGGCTGCGGCCCGCATGCGAGACTGCCGCGCGTGACCGCAGTCCTTCTCGACGGCAAGGCCACGTCCGCAGCGATCCGGGCGGACTTGCGGGATCGGGTTGCCCGGCTCCGCGAGCGCGGCATGGTTCCCGGGCTGGGCACCGTCCTGGTGGGCGACGACCCGGGCAGCCGCGCCTACGTCGCCGGCAAGCACCGAGACTGCGCCGAGGTGGGGATCGGGTCGCTGCGACGTGACCTGCCGGCCGATGCCGGTCAGGAGGCGGTCCTGGCGGCGGTCCGTGAGCTCAACGCCGACCCGGCGTGCACCGGTTACATCGTTCAGCTGCCGCTGCCCGCCGGCCTGGACGCCGGGCTGGTGCTGGATGCGATGGACCCGGCGAAGGACGCCGACGGTTTGCACCCGGTCAACCTCGGCCGGTTGGTCCTGGGCGAGCCAGGTCCCCTGCCATGTACCGCTCGGGCCTGCGTCGAGTTGCTGCGGACCTTCGGGATTCCCCTCGCCGGGGCGGAGGTGACCATCGTCGGCCGCGGCGTGACCGTCGGCCGGCCGCTCGGTCTGCTGCTCACCCGGCGCAGCGAGAACGCGACCGTCACCCTGTGCCACACCGCGACGAAGGACCTCGCGGCGCACACCCGGTCGGCCGATGTGGTGGTCGTGGCCGCCGGAGTGCCCGGCCTGGTGACCGCCGACATGGTCCGGCCTGGCGCCGCGGTGCTCGACGTGGGGATCACCCGGATCGAACGCGCGGACGGTTCCGCCGGTCTGGTGGGGGACGTGGCGCCGGAGGTCCGCGACGTCGCGGGTTGGCTCGCGCCAATGCCGGGCGGGGTGGGCCCGATGACCCGGGCCATGCTGCTGTCCAACGTCGTCGAGGCGGCGGAGGCGGCGGAGGCGGCGGAGGCGGCGGAGGGCCGGCCCGGCGGAGGTTCGACTCAGCCCACCTGACGCGCGGGCTCCTCGCCCGGTTCCGGCGACGGGCGGACGATGCCCATGGCGATGACCTCGTTGGCGAGGCGGCCGCGGCGATTGGTGCCCTCGCCGATCCGCAGCTTCTGGTAGAGCCGGAGCAGGTGCTGCTTGACCGCGGCCTCGGTGACGACCAGTTCCTCGGCGATTTCCCGGGCGGTGGCCGGGGCGACGAATGCCTCCTGCCGCAGCGCTGGACGGCACAGCGCGGTGATCACGTCCATCTCCCGCCGGGTAAGGTCGGGCGTGCTGACCCGCCCCAACTCCACGGTGGGCTCAGCCGGGCCGGCGTCGCTCTCGAACCGGAGCCGGGCCGCACCGAAGGACAGCACGTCGCCGTTGACCAGCAGCCGGCGACCTACCGGTCGGCCGTTGACCCGGGTGCCGTTCGTCGACAGACCCAGGTCCGAGATGTAGACGTGCGGGCCACGTCGGATCAGCTCCGCGTGCAGCCGGGACACGCTGGGGTCGGTGAGCGCCACGTCGACCCCCCCGCCCCGGCCCACGGAGGTCACCTCGCCGCGAAGTTCGAACCGGTCTCCGGTGTCCTCGGCCCGCAGCAGCGGCGTCGACATCGCGGGGTCACCCTCCCGTCGCGGTCCGTGCCGAAGTGGCTGGACCCTAACCACCGGTTACCCGCCGCGGCCCCGGTCATAACCCGGCACCCGGAACCCGGTGCCGGTCGACGACCATGGCCGGTTCGAGGCGACCCCGGTTAGACTCGCCGTTGGATCAAGGAGGACATCGCGCATGGCCGACAAGTCGTCTCGCGGGCTCGCTGACGTCGTCGCCGCCTCCACGGCCATCTCCGACATCGACGGGCGGGCGGGTCGGCTGTTCTACCGCGGTTACGACATCCATGATCTGGCCGGCCGGATCTCCTTCGAGGAATGCATCCACCTCCTCCAGCGCGGAACGCTGCCTACCCGGGCCGAGCTCGAGCAGCTGATGGCCGAGCTTGCGAGCGGCCGTCAGATCGGCCCCACCGCCGCGCAGTTGATTCCCGAGCTCGCCGGTAAGGCCACCCCGATGGAGGCCCTGCGGACCCTGGTGTCGGCGCTGTCCGTCGACGACCCCGACGACGCGTCGAACGCGCCGGAGGCCAATCAGCGCAAGGCACTCCGGCTGGTCGCTCAAATGCCCGTCCTCGTGGCCCGATACGAGGCGGCCCGGGGGGGACGGGAGGTCCCGCCGCCGGATCCCGCGCTCGGTATCGCCGGGAATTTCCTCCTCCAGGCGCTCGGCGAGCCGCCGGGGGCCGAGGAGGCGGCCGCTCTCGACGAGTGCCTGGTGCTGCACGCCGATCACACGATGAACGCGTCGACCTTTGCCGCCAGGGTGTGCGCCGCGACCCTTTCCGACATGCATTCGGCGATCACGGCCGCGATTGGGACGCTCAAGGGCGCTCTGCACGGCGGGGCCAACGAGCAGGTGATGCGCACCCTGGAGGGGATCGGATCGGTGGACCGGGTCGAGGCCGCGGTCCTCGAGCGCCTCGACGCGGGCGAGAAGATCATGGGTTTCGGCCACCGGGTCTATCGAACCGAGGATCCCCGGGCCACCCACCTGCGCAGACTGTCGCAGCGCCTCGGCGAGCTGGCTGGCGACAGTCGCTTCTACGAGATGTCGATCACGATGGAGAAGGTAGTAATGGAGGCGAAGGGTCTCTATCCGAACGTGGACTTCTTCGCGGCCAGCGTCTATCACGCCCTCGGCATCCCCACCGACCTGTTCACGCCGGTCTTTTCGATTTCCCGGATGTCGGGCTGGACCAGTCATGTCATCGAGCAGCAGCTCGACAACCGGCTGATCCGACCCGACAGCGAGTACGTCGGCGACCGGGACAAGAAGTGGACCCCCATCGAGGATCGGTGAGCAGCACCGGAGACCCGACCGCGACCGCTGGCCGCGATCTCGGGCCCCGGCTCGACCCCGCCCGCCTGGCGGTCGCGCGTTTCGCGGCCGGGTGGTATCCGGCCGGGTCGGTCGCCGGATTCAGTGCGCTCGTTCGCGACGACTCGGGGACGACCCTGGTGTGCAGCGAGGACGGCCTCGAAGCGATCGGCGACTCCTCGCCGGCGATCGCAGTCGAGCCGGGTTGGCGCCGGATCACCTTCGCCGGGCCGTTGCCCGGGGAGCTCGTCGGTCTCCTCGCGGACGTGGCCGGTCGGTTGGCCGGGGCGCAGATCCCGTTCACCTCGATGTCCGGATTCACAACCGACCACGCGCTGGTCCGGGCGGCGCACGCCGATCCCGCCGTTCAGACCCTCCGCGGCGGGCCGCCGCCGGTTCAGCGACCGGGCACGAATCCGTGACCGTCTCGTCGGCCGGCGAGGTGACTGAGGCACCCCCCGCTCCGCGCGCGCCGCGCCGCCGGCTGCCCGACCCGAGCTACCCAGCCGTCGCCGGGATCGTCGTGGGCCTGCTGCTTGCCTGGTTGCACCATCCGCGAATGGGGCTCTATGTCGTCGGGGTGGTGCTCGGCGTCCTCGGCGTTTTGCGACTTGTCCTCCCGGCGCGCGACGCCGGGCTGCTCGTCGTTCGTGGGCGCACGTTCGACGTCGTCGTTCTCCTCCTCCTCGCCGCCGGTGTGGTCCTCATCGCCAGCGTGACCCCGTTCCCTCCACCCGCCTCCTGACCGCTAACCTCGGGGCCGCGGGCCCGCCGCATCCTCGAGGAGTCCGGAGCCATGACGACGCATCGCGTGACCCTCATCCCCGGCGACGGCACCGGCCCCGAGCTGAGTGAGGCCACCAGGCGCGTGCTGGAGGCAGCCGCGGCTACCGCGGGCTCCGGTTTCGATTGGGACGTCCAGCAGGCGGGGGTGGACGTGATGGCGGAGTTCGGAACCCCGCTGCCCGAGCAGACCCTGGAGTCGGTCCGCCGCAACCGGGTGGCGATCAAGGGCCCGATCACCACCCCGATCGGGACCGGGTTCCGCTCGGTGAACGTCGCGCTGCGCGCCGAGCTCGACCTCTACGCCTGCCTGCGGCCGTGCAAGACCTACCCGGGGGTGCGTAGCCGGTTCGACAGCGTCGACGTCGTGATCGTCCGGGAGAACACCGAGGACCTGTACGCGGGAATCGAGTACGCCCACGACACCGCGGAGGCCGACCAGGTCATCGAGTTCCTCAACCGGCTGCAAGCGAAGCAGATCCGGACCCACTCGGGAATCTCGATCAAGCCGATCAGCGAGTTCGGTTCCGAGCGGATCATCCGCTACGCCTTCGACTACGCGCGGGCCAACGGGCGGCGCCGGGTGCACTGCATCACGAAATCGAACATCATGAAGCACACCGACGGGCTGTTCCTCGCGGTGTTCCGGGAGGTCGCCAAGGACTACCCGGACATCGAGCCGTGGGAGAACTTGGTCGACGCCACCTGCATGGGCCTGGTCCAGCGTCCCGAGGAGTGGGATGTGCTCGTGCTGCCGAACCTTTACGGCGACATCCTCTCCGATCTCACCGCTGGCATGGTCGGCGGCCTTGGCGTGGCACCCGGGGGCAACCTCGGAACCGAGGTTGCGGTATTCGAGGCCACCCATGGCAGCGCCCCGAAGTACAAGGGACTGAACCGGGTCAATCCAACCGCGATGATCTTGTCCGGCATGCTCATGCTGCGGCACCTGGGCGAGGCGGAGGCGGGCGACCGGCTCGAGCAGGCCGTCGCCGCGGTCCTCGCCGAGGGCAAAAGCGTCACCTATGACATGAAGCCGGATCGCGACGATCCCAGCGCGGTCGGCACCGCTGAGTACGCCGACGCGATCATCGAGAAGCTGAAGGGCTGAAAGGACGGCGCGGACGATGGCACGGAGCGGCAAGGTGACGGTCGTTGGCTGCGGCTTCTACGGCTCGACGACCGCCCAGCGGCTCGCCGAATACGACCTGTTCGACACGGTCGTCCTCACCGACATCATCGAGGGCAAGCCCCAGGGTCTGGCGCTCGACCTGAACCAGTCCCGGCCGGTGGAAGGCTTCGAGACGAAGGTCGTCGGCACCAACGGCTACGCGGAGACCGAGGGCTCCGACATCGTCGTGATCACGGCCGGCCTGCCCCGTCGGCCCGGGATGAGTCGGATGGACCTGATCGAGACCAACGCCAAGATCGTCCGCGAGGTCACCGAGAACATCGCACGCTCCTCGCCCGACGCCGTGCTCGTCGTGGTCTCGAATCCGCTGGATGAGATGACGGCGTTGGCGTCCAACGTGTCCGGATTCCCGCGTCAGCGGGTGATGGGCCAGGCCGGGATGCTCGACACCGCGCGCTTCAGCAACTTCGTCGCCGAGGCACTGGGCGTGCCGATCGCGGTGGTGCGGACGCTGACCCTGGGTTCGCACGGCGACACGATGGTCCCGGTGCCTTCGCATTGCACCGTCGAGGGTCGCCCGCTGACCGACCTGCTGCCGGCGGATCGGATCGCGGAGCTGGTCGAGCGGACCCGCAATGGCGGCGCCGAGGTGGTCGCGTTGCTGAAAACCGGCTCGGCGTACTACGCGCCGTCCGCCGCGGCGGCCCGGATGGTGCGCGCGGTCGCGGAGGACAGCGGCGCCGAGATGCCGGTTTGCGCCTGGGTGGACGGTGAGTACGGCCTGGCCGGTGTCTACCTCGGGGTTCCCGCCGAGCTCGGCCGAACCGGCGTCCGCCGGGTGGTCGAGATAGAGCTCACCGCCGGCGAACACGCCGCGCTCGGGGCGGCGGCCGAGGCGGTCCGCGGCAAGCAGGCGGATGTCGCGAATCTGTGAGGATCGGGCGTCGTGCGACCTGACCCGGGGATCCGGTGATCTGGCTCTATGTGCTCGTCGTCCTCGCGCTGATCGGCCTCGAGGGCCTGTTCGTCGCCGCGGAAATCTCGCTGGTCTCTCTCCGGGAAGGGCAGGTCCGCGGCCTGGCCGAGCGCGGCCGGCGCGGCCGCCGGCTAGCCCGGCTGGTCAACGACCCGAACCGATTCCTTGCGGCCGTGCAGATCGGGGTGACCACGACTGCACTCACCTCGGCTGCCTTCGGCGCGGTGACCCTGTCCCATTCGGCGGCCACCCGTCTGCGCCGAGCGGGCCTGGGGCATACCGCGGCCGGGCTGATCGGCTTCTTCGGGGTAACCATGCTGATCAGCTACGTCACGATCGTGGTCGGCGAGCTGCTCCCTAAACGGCTCGCCCTTCAGCGGGTCGAGGGCACCGCCCTCGCGGTGGCACCCGCGCTGTCCCGGGTCGCGACGGTCAGCCGCCCGGTGATCTGGCTGCTCTCGGTGAGCACGAACCTGCTCGTCCGGCTGGTCGGGGCGGACCCGGCGGCGAACCGTGAATCGATCACCGAGGAGGAGCTTCGGGACCTGGTGACCGCCCACGAGTCGCTGACGGGGGAGGAGCGGGCGCTCATCGACGAGGTGTTCGCCAGCGGGGAACGGCAACTTCGCGAGGTCATGGTGCCGCGGACCGAGGTCGAGTTCCTGGACTCTGCGCTTCCCGCCGCCAGGGCACTCAAGATCGCCGAACGACTGCCGTTCTCCCGGTTCCCCGTGCACCGGGGCTCGCACGACGACGTCGCCGGATTCGTGCACATCAGGGATCTGGCCACGTTGTCGCCCGCAACCCGTCGGACCGCCAAGGTCGCCGACCTCAGCCGCCCGATCGCCCATCTGCCCGCGACGAAACGAGTCATCCCGGCGCTGTCCGAGATGCGGCGCGGTGGGCACCATCTCGCCGTCGTGGTCGACGAGTACGGCGGCACGGCCGGCATCGTCACGCTGGAGGACCTGATCGAGGAACTTGTCGGCGAGATCCACGACGAGTACGACCTCGGCGCGATCGCACCCAAGCGACTCGCCGGTGGCGATGTAGAGGTCGACGGGTTGCTGAACCTCGACGATTTCCGCGAAGAGACCGGCGTAGCGCTTCCGGACGGCCCGTACGAGACCGTCGCCGGCTGCATCATGGCGGCGCTCGGTCAGGTGCCGCGGCTCGGCGATGCCGTGCAGGTCGCCGGCCTTCGGCTGACGGTGACCGAGATGGACGGGCGGCGCGCCGGGCGGGTTCGGGTCAGCGGACTCGTCGAGTCCACGGAGGCCCAGGACTCCGGCTGAGCGGGTCGTTACTGCGACAATGGCCGGCATGCCAGCGGCTCGCCTTCGAGTGCTTTCCGGGATCCAACCCACCGGTGGTGGGTCCCACCTCGGGAACTATCTCGGGGCGGTCCGTCAGTGGGTGGCGCTTCAGGACACCCACGACCCGTACTACTGCGTCGTCGACCTGCACGCCCTAACCGTCGGGCCCGAGCCGGATGCCGTGCGCAGGCGGACGCTCGAATCGGTAGCGGAGCTCCTGGCGGTCGGTGTCGACCCGACGCGTTGCACGCTGTTCGTTCAGAGCCACGTCACCGAAACCACGGAACTGGCATGGGTTCTGAGCTGCCTCACCGGGTTCGGTGAGGCCGGTCGGATGACCCAGTTCAAGGACAAGAGCCAGCGGGCGGGAGGGGCGGACGGCCCGACCGTCGGCCTGTTCACCTATCCGATCCTCCAGGCCGCCGACATCCTCGTCTTCCGGGCGGATGCGGTTCCCGTGGGGGAGGACCAGCGCCAGCACCTCGAGCTCACCCGGCACCTGGCGCAACGCTTCAACACCCGGTTCGGGCCGACGTTCACCGTCCCGGAACCGCACATCCCCCCGGACACCGGGAAGGTGCTCGACCTGGCCAGCCCCGACCGGCAGATGAGCAAGAGCGTCGGGGGGGCCGGGGTTGTCTTCCTCCAGGACCCGCCCGACGTCATCCGGAAGAAGATCCGGTCGTCGGTGACGGACACCGGCCGCGAGATCCGAGCCGGCGAAGACAAACCGGGGATGACGAACCTGCTGCGGATCTACGCCGCGGTTACGGGCCGGAGCATCACCGAGCTCGAAGCGGGATACGCCGGTCGGGGCTATGGCGAGTTCAAGTCGGAGCTCGCCGAGCAGATCGTCGAACTCGTGCTTCCGATGCAGGCCCGCTACCTCGAGTACCTCGCCGACCCGGGCGGCCTCGAGGCGATCGTCGCCGAGGGCGCGAAGCGGGCGCGTGCGGTTGCCTCAGCCACGATGGAGGTGGTCCGTGACCGGATCGGCCTCCTGCCCGCGCGCGGATGACCAGGCGCAACATCGGGGTCGCGATCGGGATTCCGGAGCCCTACGGCCGGGAGCTGCAGGCCTGGCGCGATCGCCTGGGCGATCCGAACGCGGGCGCGATCGTGCCGCACGTCACGTTGCTGCCGCCCACGGTCGTCCCGGGCGATGCGCTCACCGGGATCGAGGCGCACTTGCGCGCGGTGGCCGAGGCGGGGCAACGTTTCCTCATCCGCCTGCGTGGCTCTGCCACCTTCCGCCCCGTGTCGCCGGTGGTGTTCGTGCCGCTAGCCGAGGGCATCGGTGACTGCGAGCGGCTGGAGGGCCGGGTGCGGAGCGGTCCGCTGAGCCGATCGACCCGCTTCCCGTACCACCCGCACGTGACCGTCGCGCACGATCTTCCCGATCCTGCGCTCGACCGGGCCTACGAGGAGCTCGCCGGCTATGAGGCGAGGTTCCCGGTCTGGGGTTTCACCCTGTTCGAGCAGGGGCCGGACGGCAGGTGGCGCCCGCAGCGGGACTTCGCGTTCACCGCGGACGGGCGACCGGGCCCGAGCTTGCCGCCCGAGCCCGTCGACGACGCCTGGTGAACGCCGCTGATCCAACCCATGGGTTGGATCAGATCGGGGGCAAGCGAAGGCGCCGCGGATGGCGGCGGCCGCGCCGGGCGAGCCCACCGGCGCACACCACGGTCGCGGCGGCGAGGCCGAGCGGGAGCGCCAGGCTGGCGCCGTTCTTGTCGAGCCGACCCGCGCTCGGGAGCTTCGCGCTGGCCGAAATCGGGTCGACCGCGGACGCCGCCGAAGCGGAAGGCACAAGCGGCGGCACCAGCTGGCCGACCGGGGTGGCTACCGGGTCGGCGGCGAAGCCCCAGGTGAGGAGCGCCCGGGCCTCCGGCCAGAAGTCCGGGTTCGTGTGCATCAGCGTGACGAGGATCGTCCGTCCGCCACGCGTCGCGGCGCCGATGTAGGTGCCCTGGGCGGCCACCGTATAGCCGTTCTTGACTCCGATCGCCCCGGGGAAACTGGTCAGCAGATAGTCATGGGTGTAGATCTGGAACGGCTTGCCGTGGGGTTGGCTGACGTAGGACAGGACCGTCGCGACGTAGTGCCGGAAGGCCGGCATCGCGAGTCCGGCCCGGGCGATCAGCGCGAGGTCATACGCCGACGAGGACTCTCCCGGGCCGTCCAGCCCGCTCGGGGTCTTCGCGACGGTGTCGTCGGCATGGAGGTGCCGAGCCTCGGCGTTCATCAGGTTCAGGGTCCGGGGGATCCCCCCGGCCGCGTCGGCGAGCGTGTTGGCGGCGTCGTTGCCGGACACGACCAGCATCGCGGTGAACAGCATGCGCACGGGATAGCGTCCACCCTCGACGAGGCCCACCTTACTGCCGTCCACGTTGACGTCGTCGAACGTCGCGGTGACGATCCGGTTCGGGTCCAGCATTGGGATCAGGGTGACGGCGGTGAGCGCCTTGAGCGTGCTCGCCGGCAGGAAGCGGCCGTGCGCGTCCCGGGCCGCCAGCACGGCGCCGCTGCCGGCGTCGGCAACCAGCCAGGAGGATGCGGTGATCCCGGCCGGCAGCCGCGGCACCCCCGGCGACCCGTCCACGACGACTCCGGTCGAGCCGAGGAGGGGGCCGCCCACCGGGCCGGACAGGGGCGCGTGCGCCAGGCCGATCGGTCGGGAGTCGACCGCGAGGGCTGGTCCCGCCGTGAGCGCCGCGAGGACGAACGCCCCGGCGGCTGCCGCGCGGCGAGCGGGTAGGTCGCGCATATCCGGCCGAGGGTACCGGGTCCAGGCGCCCGGTCGCACGCAGGCGATACTTCCCGGGTGGGTAGCTCCCGGGGTGCGCAGGCGGCCCGCCGGTGACCCGGAACTCCGAGTCAGGGTTGCCGATCGAGCCCCTCTACGGACCGGCCACGTTGGCCGGCTGGGACCCCGCCCGCCGGCTCGGTGAGCCAGGCGAGTTCCCATTCACCCGCGGGGTTTACCCCTCGATGTACACCGGGCGGCCATGGACGATGCGGCAGTACGCCGGTTTCGGGACCGCGCGCGAGTCCAATGAGCGCTATCACCAGCTGATCGCGGCCGGAACGACCGGGTTGTCAGTCGCGTTCGACCTGCCGACCCAGATGGGCTACGACTCGGACGACCCGGTGGCGCACGGCGAGGTAGGCAAGGTCGGTGTCGCGATCGATTCGATCGAGGACATGCGGCTGCTGTTCGACGAGATCCCGCTCGACCAGGTGTCGACCTCGATGACCATCAACGCCCCGGCGGCCCTGCTCCTTCTGCTCTACCAGCTGGTCGGGGAGGAACAGGGCGTCCCGGCCGCCGGGCTCACCGGAACGGTGCAGAACGACGTGCTCAAGGAGTACATCGCCCGCGGGACCTACATCTTCCCGCCGAAACCGTCACTGCGGCTGATCACCGACATTTTCCGATACTGCCGGGCCGAGATCCCGAAGTGGAACACCATCTCGATCTCCGGCTACCACATGGCCGAGGCGGGTGCCACGCCGGTCCAGGAGATCGCGTTCACCCTGGCCAACGCCATCGAGTACGTGCGCGCCGCGGTCGAGACCGGGCAGGAGATCGACGATTTCGCGCCCCGGCTGGCCTTCTTTTTCGTGGCCCGGACAACCCTGCTTGAGGAAGTGGCGAAGTTCCGGGCCGCCCGCCGGATCTGGGCCTCGATCATGCGCGAGGAGTTCGGCGCCCGCGATCCGAAGTCGATGATGCTGCGCTTCCATACCCAGACGGCTGGGGTCCAGCTCACCGCCCAGCAGCCGGAAGTCAACCTGGTCCGGGTCACGGTCCAGGCGCTCGCCGCGGTCCTCGGGGGCACCCAGTCCCTGCACACGAATTCCTACGACGAGGCGATCGCGCTGCCCACCCAGAAAGCGGCCCGGCTCGCGTTGCGAACGCAGCAGGTCCTCGCCTTCGAGACCGACGTGACCGCCACCGTGGACCCGTTGGCCGGCTCCTACGCCATCGAGCGACTGACCGACGAGGTGGAGGACGCCTCGCGCGCCCTGATGGCTCGGATCGAGGACTTCGGGGGTGCGGTTGCCGCGATCGAACGTGGCTTCCAAAAGGCTCAGATCGAGCAGTCCGCTTATGAGGTGTCCCGGGGCATCGACGAGCGCACCCGAACCGTCGTTGGGGTGAACCGCTTCACCGTGGCCGAGGATGACGAGTACCAGCCACTGCGCGTCGATCCGCAGATCGAGAAGGAACAGGGCGCCCGGCTCGCCGAGCTGCGCTCGTCGCGGGACAACGCCGCGGTCGACGAGCGGCTCGACCAGCTCAGGACGGCGGCCGAGGGGACCGCGAACGTCCTTTACCCGATGAAGGCCGCCCTGGCGGCCCGGGCCACGGTCGGTGAAGTGTGCTCGGCATTGCGCGAGGTCTGGGGCACATATCGGCCGCCAGACACGTTCTGACCCGGCCGCCGACTTGACGCACCCCCGAGGCGGCGTGTTTGGCTGGGCGCGACGTCCCCGCCGTCTGCTGTGAGGAATATGCCGTGATCTGGGTGTTAGTCGCCGTTGCCGTCGCTCTCGGGCTTGCCGTCTGGGCGCCACGACTGCTTCGAAATGACCGACTCGACGATGTCGAGCGTTTCCACCGTGCCCGGGCCATGACCACGGCCTGGGCCCGCTCCGGGGTGACCCAACCGGTCTTCGCCGACGAAGCCGCCCGCGAGCGGAACCTCGCCGACAGCGACCTGCTCTGACCGCTGCCGACGGTCACAGCCCGACCGTGCGGCAGGGCCGGCGGCGCAAGTCCGCGACGTAGTCGTCGGGCGCGCCCGCCTTCTCGGCCGCATCGGCCATCAGCCCGAGGTAACGGGCTGATGGAACACCACCCTCGTAGCCGTCCAGCGCGTAGAGCCACGCGAGGATCTCCCCGTCCAGGGTGGCCACCCTGACCCGGATCCGCCGGTAGAGGCCGGTGTCGCCGCCTTCCAGTCCGTCCAGGCCAGACTGATCCCGCTCGTTTACGTCGTAGAGCATGACGAAGACCCGGGAGCCCGGATCCTCGACCACGGTCGCGAGAGCCCCCTCCCAGCCGAGTTCCTCGGCGCCGAAGGTCAGCCGCCAGCCATCGAGCCAGCCGGTCCCCCGCGACGGCGAGTGCGGGCAGCGCTCGCTCATCTGATCGGGATCGAGGTTCGTCCCGTACGCCGCGTACAGGGTCACGGGGGGAAAGACTAGAGGGCACGGGACAATGCCGCGGTGACCCGGATCGTGATCGTCGGTGGCGGGCCGGCGGGCTACGAAGCCGCGCTCGTCGCTGCCCAGTTCGGCGCCGAGGTCACGGTCGTCGATCCCGACGGGCTGGGCGGCTCCTGTGTCCGCACCGATTGCGTCCCATCCAAGACGCTGATCGCGGCCACCGAGACGCTCGGGTCCGCGGCTGCCGAGCGGCTCGGCGCCACGGCGGGGGCACCGACGGGGCTCACCGTGGACTGGCCAGCGGTCAATGCCCGGGTCAAGACGCTGGCGCGTGCCCAGTCCGCGGACATCGAGGCGCGGCTCGCCCGTGAGGGGGTGCGCGTCGTCCGCGGTACCGGACGGTTCGTCGGTCCCGGTCGGCTCCTCGCGCGCGATGCCTCGGGTGCCGAACGGGAGCTCGGAGCCGACGTCGTGCTCATCGCCACGGGCGCGACCCCCCGGGTGATCCCCGGCGCCGAGCCGGACGGCGAGCGGATCTTGTCCTGGCGCGATCTTTATGACGTGCCGGAGCCGCCTGAGCGGCTGGTGGTCGTCGGCTCGGGTGTGACCGGCGCCGAGTTCGCCAGCGCCTACCAGGCGATGGGCGTCGAGGTCAGCCTGGTCTCTAGCCGGCAACGGTTGCTGCCCGGTGAGGACGAGGACGCCGCACTGCTCGTCGAGGGGGTCTTCCGTCGCCGGGGGATGACGATCTACGACCGGTCCCGGGCGGCCCGGGTGCTCCGCCGGGCGGACGGGGTCGTCGTCGAGCTCGAGGATGGTCGCCGGATCGAAGGTTCGCACGCGCTGATGGCGGTCGGCTCGGTTCCGAACACCGGTGGGCTCGGGCTCGAGCTGGCCGGCATCACCGTCGACCGCGGCGGATACGTGCCGGTGGATCGGGTCTCGCGCACCGGGGCGGCGGGGATCTACGCCGCCGGCGACTGCACCGGCGTCCTCCCGCTCGCGTCGGTCGCGGCGATGCAGGGTCGAATCGCGATGTGGCATGCCCTCGGCGACGCGGTGGCGCCGCTGCGGCTCTCGACCGTCGCGGCCACCGTGTTCACCGACCCGGAAATCGCCACGGTCGGGGTCACCGGGGATGTCGCGGTGGCGGCCGGCGTCGAAGCCCGGGTCGTCTCGCTGCCGCTGGCGACCAATGCCCGGGCCAAGATGCAGGGCATTGCCGAGGGGTTCGTCAAGCTGTACTCCCGGCCCGGGACGGGGACGGTGCTCGGCGGCGTCGTCGTGGCGCCGCACGCTAGTGAGCTCATCCTGCCTTTGTCGATGGCCGTGCAGAACGCCCTCACCGTCGGTCAGCTGGCGCACAGCTTCGCGGTCTACCCCTCGCTTTCCGGGAGTCTCACCGAGGCGGCCCGCCAGCTCATGGAACAGACCCCGACCTAGGCCCGAGCCCGTGCTGGCGCAGCCGCCGATCCCTGAGGTCCTCGCCGTAGGCCAGCGCCACGAACCCGCTGGTGAGCACGACGAACAGCGGCAGCATCCAGTGCACGAAGCCGGGCCCCGGCAACAGCGCGAGCACGACGACGACCGGCGCGAGTTGGACGAGCAGCCGGCCGAGCGCACGCATCCGCCAGCCGGCGTCGGTCAGGTCGTGGTAGACCCACTCCCGGCGCCGCGGCAACCGGCCGCCCAGGGCGTAGCGCAACCGCTCGGGCCTGCTCGGGCTCCCAGCCGGCCGGTTCAGTCGGCGATCTCGCAGATCAGCGCCCCGCTCTGCACCACATCGCCGAGGCCGGCGGCGAGGTTCTTCACGGTGCCCGCCTTGTGGGCGGTCAGCGGCTGCTCCATCTTCATCGCCTCGAGGACTACCACCAGCTCCCCGGCGGCGACCTCCTGCCCCTCCTCGACGGCGACCTTCACGATGGTCCCCTGCATCGGGCTGGTCAGCCCGGCCCCGGTCGCGGCGGCTGGGCCGGCGGGCCCTCGTCGGCGCACTGGTGCGGCGGGCTTCGGCCCCGACCGGGTGCCCGCCAGACCAGCCGGAACGGATACCTCGAGTCGCCGCCCGTTCACCTCAACGGTCACCCGTTCGCGCTCGACCGGCTCGGTCAGCGGGGCGGAGGTGGTCCCGGCGAACGGTTCGACGGTGTTCGCGAACTCGGTCTCGATCCACCGGTTGTGCACGCGGAAGGGGGCGTCGGTGAAGGCGGGATCCCGCACGACGAGCCGGTGGAACGGCAGCGCGGTCGCCATGCCCTCGACCACGAACTCGTCGAGCGCGCGGCGGCTCCGTTCGAGGGCCTGCTCCCGATCGGCCCCGGTGACGATGAGCTTGCCCAGCAGCGAGTCGAAGTTCTGCCCAATTACGCTGCCGGCCTCGACCCCCGAGTCCATCCGGACTCCGGGCCCGGCCGGCGGTCGCCAGACGGTCACCTCGCCCGGGGTGGGCAGGAAGTTTCGCCCGGCGTCCTCGCCATTGATCCGAAATTCGAAGGCGTGCCCGCGTGGCTGCGGGTCGACGGATTCCAGATGCTGCCCATCCGCGATCGCGAACATCGCACGGACCAGGTCGACCCCGCTCGTCTCCTCGGTCACCGGGTGTTCGACCTGCAGCCGGGTGTTGACCTCGAGGAAGGAGATGGTCCCGTCCTGGCCGACGAGGAACTCGCAGGTCCCGGCCCCGACATAGCCGGCCTCGGACACGATCGCCCGACTGGCGGAGTACAGCGTCTCGATCTGCCCTTCCCCGAGGAACGGTGCGGGAGCCTCCTCGACCAGCTTCTGGTACCGCCGCTGGAGGGAGCAGTCCCGGGTGCCGACTACGACCACATTGCCGTGGCTGTCGGCGAGGATCTGAGTCTCGACGTGGCGGGGCCGGTCGAGGTAGCGCTCGACGAAGCACTCGCCCCGGCCGAACGCCGCCGTCGCTTCGCGGACCGCGGAGTCGTAGAGCTCGCTGATCTCGGCCATGTCCCGGGCCACCTTGAGCCCACGGCCACCACCCCCGAAGGCCGCTTTGATCGCGACCGGCAGCCCGAACTCCCGGGCGAAAGCGAGTACCTCCTCGGCGCCGGTCACCGGGTCGGCGGTGCCGGGCGCGAGCGGCGCCCCCACCTTGGTCGCGATGTGCCGGGCTCGAACCTTGTCGCCGAGTTCCCGGATCGCCGCCGGTGGGGGGCCGATCCAGGTGAGGCCGGCGTCGAGCACGGCCTGGGCGAACTCGGCGTTCTCGGCGAGGAACCCGTACCCGGGGTGGACCGCGTCGGCCCCGCCCCGCCGGGCGGCGTCGAGGAGCTTGGCCGCGTCCAGATAACTCTCCGCCGCGGTGTCGCCACCGAGTGCGAAGGCGTCATCGGCCAGGCGTACGTGCAGCGCCTCCCGGTCGGGGTCGGCGTAGACCGCGACGCTGCCGAGGCCGGCGTCCCGGCAGGCTCGGATCACCCGCACCGCGATCTCCCCGCGGTTTGCGATGAGCACCTTGCGCACGCGAATCTCCCGTCCCGACGCCGTCGCCGAGTCTAGGCGAGCCTGCTACGTCCTCCGGCCGACGGTTGCGCCATGCTGTGCCGGTGACCGTTCCGTTCGCGAACTACCAGAACGACATCTACCTGCGCGGCCTCGGCGGGGAACGGCCGGAGATCCCGACCAACCTCGACCGGCTCGAACCCCTGGCCGCCGAGCGGCTCGCCCCCGGGCCGTTCGGTTACGTCGCGGGCGGAGCCGGGACCGAAGCCACCGTCCGGGCCAACCGGGACGCATTCGACCGGTGGCGGCTCGTCCCCCGGGTGCTCCGCGATGTTGCGGTCCGGGAGTTGTCCCGCAACGTGCTCGGCACGCCGCTGGCGGCGCCGATCCTGCTCGGGCCGGTCGGGGTGCAGTCCATCCTGCACCCGGACGGTGAGCTTGCCACCGCGCGGGCGGCAGCCGAGGTCGGAATCCCGATGGTGCTCTCGACCGCATCGTCGCGGACCCTCGAGGACGTGGCGGCCGCGCTCGGTGACACCCCGCGCTGGTTCCAGCTGTACTGGCCCAAGCAGCGGGAGGTCACGCTCAGCCTGCTGGCCCGAGCCGGCGCCGCCGGCTACCAGGTGCTCCTCGTCACCCTCGACACCAGGCTGCTCGCCTGGCGTCCGCGCGATCTCGACCTCGCCTATCTGCCCTTCCTGCAGAGCGAGGGGATCGCCAACTACCTGTCCGACCCCGCATTCCGCGCGGGGCTGGCGAAATCCCCCGAGGAGGACCCCGGCGCCGCGGTCCTGCACTTCCTCGCCATGTTCAACGACCCGACGACTAGCTGGAGCGACCTCGCCTTCCTGCGGGATCACTGGTCCGGGCCGATCGTGCTCAAGGGTGTGCTGCACCCGGACGACGCGCGGCAGGCGCTCGACGTGGGGATGGACGGCGTGGTCGTGTCCAACCACGGTGGGCGGCAGGTCGACGGCGCCGTCGGGTCGCTCGACGCGCTGCCCGCCGTGGTGGATGCGGTTGCGGGGCGCGCGGCGGTCTTACTCGACAGTGGGGTGCGCAGCGGCGCCGACGTCATCAAGGCACTCGCGCTCGGTGCGGACGCCGTGCTGATCGGCCGCCCCTACGCCTACGGGCTGGCCCTGGCCGGCGAGGCCGGCGTGGCCCACGTCATTCGGTCGCTGCTCGCGGATCTCGACCTGACCCTCGCGCTGTGCGGATGCGCCGGTATCGCCGAGCTGGACCGCGGGATCCTCACCGGGTGACCCCGGTCCCCGGACAGCGGCGAGAGCCCCTCCGGAGTGGGGCTGCCGCTCCGGGCCGGTTCGGCAGCCCCCGGCAGGGTGGCGCGGGGCGGGCCGTGGGCGTCGCTGCCGGGGAGCAGCCGGGGAGCAGCCGGCGAGCAGATCGAGCGCCAAGGCCACGATCAGGTTGTTGCGGGCGCGCACGAGGGTCCCTGAGGTGGTGGGTAGGGTTCCCGGCGCGCCTATGGCCGGTCGCGGTGCCGGACACCCACCTACCAAGCGGCTCGGGTCCGCGATCCCCTGACGCGGCCCGCGGCGACCCAGGAGCCCGGCCCGACGGTGACCGGGGCACGGACGGCGGCTTGCGGGTCGGACCAACCCCCGACCGGATCGGGTTCCACCGTCGCCGTCTCCGCGGCGCTAACCGCGATCACCATGACGAGCGCGGCCACCTCGTCGTCGGTCGGATTGCCGCGCACGACGGTGAGGATCGCCGGCTGCTCGGGCGTCGTCACAGCGGAATGTTCCCGTGCTTGCGCGGTGGCATCGACTCCCGCTTCGTGCGCAGGAGGCGCAGGGCACGAACAACCTCCCGGCGGGTTTGCGAGGGGGGGATGACCGCGTCGATGTAGCCCCGTTCGGCGGCGATGTAGGGGTTGGCGAAGTGGTCCGTGTAGTCGGTGATCAGCTCGGCTCGTCGGGCGTCGGGGTCGGGCGCGTCGGCGATGTCGCGTCGGTAGAGGATGTTGACCGCCCCCGCGGCGCCCATGACGGCGATCTCGGCGGTCGGCCAGGCGAAGGACATGTCCGAGCGCAGGTGTTTCGACCCCATGACGTCGTACGCGCCGCCGTAGGCCTTGCGGGTGATGACGGTGACCTTAGGAACGGTCGCTTCGCAGTAGGCGTAGATGAGTTTGGCACCGCGGCGGATGATTCCCTGCCACTCTTGCCCCGCACCGGGCAGGAAGCCGGGCACGTCGACGAAGGTGAGCACCGGCACGTTGAACGCATCGCAGGTTCGGACGAAACGCGCCGCCTTCTCCGAAGCGTCGATGTCGAGGGTGCCGGCGAAGTGCATCGGTTGGTTGGCGACCACGCCGACCGAGTGACCGTCTACCCGGCCGAAGCCGCAGATCATGTTCTGCGCGAACAGCGCATGGACCTCCAGAAACTCACCATCGTCCAGCACGTGCTCGATGACCCGGTGCATGTCGTAGGGCTGGTTCGAGGAGTCCGGAATGAAGGTGTCGAGTTCCAGGTCCGCAGCAGTGATCTCTATCTCGTCGGGGAAACCGCGGTAGGTGGGCGCGTTTTCGAGGTTGTTCGACGGCAGGTACGACAACAGCCCGGCGGCGATCGCCAGGGCGTCCTTTTCGTCGGCCGCCTGGAAGTGGGCAACGCCGGATTTGGTGTTGTGGGCGTGCGCCCCCCCGAGTTCCTCCATCTCGACGTCTTCACCGGTGACCGTCTTGATGACGTCTGGCCCGGTAATGAACATGTGCGAGGTCTGGTCGACCATGACGATGAAATCGGTGATCGCCGGGGAATAGACCGCGCCGCCGGCGCACGGACCCATGATGATCGAGATTTGCGGGATCACCCCGGAGCCGATGACGTTTCGGTAGAAGATCTCGCCGTAGAGCCCGAGGGATACGACCCCCTCCTGGATTCGCGCACCGCCGGAATCGTTGATGCCGACGACGGGGCAGCCCGTCTTCAGGGCGAGATCCATGATCTTGACGACCTTCTCGCCGAAGACCTCGCCCAGCGATCCGCCGAAGACGGTGAAGTCCTGGCTGAACACGCAGACCGGTCGGCCGTCGACCGTGCCGTAGCCGGTCACCACGCCGTCGCCGTAGGGCCGGCGCTCGGCGAGCCCGAACGCCGTGACCCGGTGCCGCGCCAAGGCGTCGGTCTCCACGAACGACCCGGCGTCGAGGAAGGCTTCGACCCGCTCGCGGGCGGTCATCTTCCCGCGCTCGTGCTGGGCCTCGACCGCACGGGCCGAACCGGCATGAGACGCCTCGTCGGTGCGTCGACGCCATTCCGCGAGCTTGCCGGCGGTCGAATGGGCGTCAGGCGTGGACGGGTCGTCGGCTGCGACGCTGGCCATGGTGCACCTCCGTCGCCGTACTGTACGGGGACGTGAACGCCCACCGTTCCGACCTCGACGCGGCGCGGCTTGCCGCGGGCGTCGCTCCGCCTTGGCGGTCTCCGGTCGTCCTCGACGAGATCGACTCGACGAACCGGACAGCCGTCGCCGCGGCCCGCGCCGGCGAGCCGGAGGGCCTCGTTGTCATCGCCGATCGGCAGACCGCCGGCCGCGGCCGGCTCGGTCGTCGCTGGCTCAGCCCGGCGGGCGCCGGGATCGCCGTGTCGGTCGTGTTGCGCCCCTCGGTGCCCGACGACCGGCTCGGCTGGCTGCCCCTGCTCGCCGGCCTGTCGGTCCAGGCCGCGGTGGCCCGATGCACCGGTCTCCCGCTGGCACTCAAGTGGCCCAACGACGTGTACGGGTCCCGGGGCAAGCTGGCGGGGCTGCTGTCCGAGCGCGTGGCCGGTGGGGCCGTCGTCGTCGGTGTCGGGCTCAACGTCCACGACCTCGCCGGGTTGCCGGAAGGGGCCACCTCGGTGGCCGCCGAGGGCGTCGACGGCGACCGGACGGCGCTGCTGCTCGCCGTCCTGGACGAGCTTGGAACGCGGTATGGCGCGTGGGTCGCGTCCGGCGGCGCGCCGGAGGCGGTCCGGCCGGACTACCGAGCGGTGTGCCGGACAATCGGGGCGGCGGTGCGGGTCGAGCTCCCCGGGGGCGGCGTGGTGGTCGGAGATGCGGTCGACGTCGATGGCCTCGGCCGTCTCGTCGTCCTGGACGGCTCCGGGCAGCCGCACCACCTCGCCAGCGGAGACGTCGTCCACGTCCGGCCGGCGGGCTGAGATGCGGGCCGGCCTGGTCAGCGGCGAGGAGATCGTCCTCGACCTGCGTCCGCACCCGCGCCGGCTGGCCGGCCCGGCCGCCCTCGTTCCGGTTGTCGTCGGGCTGGCCGCCTACGGCCTCGCGGCGATGCCCGCCGGGCGCCTTCGGTCCGCGGAACGCATCTCCGTCCTGCTCGTCGCCGTGCTCGTCCTCGCATTCGGGTCCCTGCGCCCATGGCTGCGCTGGCGTGGCACCCGGCTCCTCGTGACCAACCGGCGCGTACTGGTCCGGGTCAGCGTCCTGTCCCGGCGTGGCCGCGACATCCCATTGGCGAGAATCAGCGACGTGTCCTTCCAACAGCGCCTGGTGGAACGGATCTGGCGCTCCGGCACGCTGGTCGTAGACACCACCGGCGAAGCCGGCCGGGTGGTGGTGACCGACGTGCCGCGAGTCGAGTCGGTGCACACCACGTTGCTCGAGTTGCTGGAGAGCCGGCTCGGCGCCCGGGTCACCGAATCCGGCGAGGTGCCCAGGTGACCAAGCCGGCCCGCGAGATCGGCCCGGCCGAGCTGGAAAGCGCCCTGCTCGGCGGCGAGCGGCGCTACACCCGCCAGCAGGTTGCGGAGATCACCGGGGTTGCCCCGCCGGAGAGCCGGCGGTTGTGGCGGGCGATGGGTTTCGCCGACGTCGAGGATGACGCGGTCGTCTTCACCGACGGCGACATCGATGCCCTGCGGACAGTGCTCGAGCTGTCCGAGGACAACCTCATCGACGAGCGGACCCGGATCGCAATGACCCGGGCGCTCGGCCAGTCGCTGGCGCGACTCGCCGACTGGCAGCTCGGCGAGCTCGATGTGCTGCTCAACGAGCGTGCCGAGCCGCCGAGCGCCGAACAAGCGCTCGCCATTGCCCAGCGGCTCGTCCCGATCATGGAGCGGCTGCTCGTCTACGTCTGGCGGCGCAAGCTCGCGGCCGCGGCGGGCCGGGCGCTGGCTGCCTCCACCGACGAGCTGTCCCCCGGCCAGCTGGTGGTCGGCTTCGCCGATCTGGTCGGCTTCACGGACGTGACCCGCCAGTTGGACGAGGACGGGCTGGCGGTGCTCGTCGATCGGTTCGAGAGCGTCAGCTCGGACGTCGTCGCCCAGATCGGTGGCCGCATCGTCAAGACCGTCGGCGACGAGGTGCTCTTCGTGACCGACGACCCAGCAGCCGCCGCCGAGATCGCGTTGCGGCTAGTGGAGGAGATGGCGGCCGATCCGGTACTCCCGCCGGTCCGGGCCGGCCTGGCCAGGGGGACCGTCTTGACCAGGCTCGGGGACGTCTACGGCTCGGTGGTGAACATCGCCAGTCGCCTGACGTCGCTGGCTCGGTCCGATACGGTCCTCGTCGATCTGGAGCTGGCTGCGGCGCTGGCCGACGACGAGCGGTTCGACCTGCGACCCATGCGACGCCGGTCGGTCGGCGGTTACGAGCACCTGGCGCCGACCCGGCTGCGCCGCCGCCCGGCAGCGCCATGACGAACCGGTGGCCGCGGCGCCGGTAGCCTCCAGCTGTGACCGGCGCTGGCAGACCGACGATGCAGACGGGTCGGGGCGCGGCGTGAGCGAGCTTCCCGCGTCGATCAGCCTGCGCGAGGTCGGGCCGCGCGACGGCCTGCAGAACGAGGACCCGGTGCCGACCGAGGCGAAGGTTCGGCTCATCGACGCGCTGTCCCGGACCGGGGTTCGGCGGATCGAGGCGGTTTCCTTCGTCCACCCGGGCGCGGTTCCGCAGATGGCCGATGCCGACGCGGTCTGGCAGGCGATCCGTCGGGATCCGCTGGTCCGGTACTCCGCTTTGGTCCCGAACCTGCGGGGAGCGGTCCGCGCGCTCGCGGCCGGTGTCGCGGAAATCGAGGCGGTCGTGTCGGCCTCCGACGTGCACAACCGGCGCAATCTGCGGCGCAGCACAGCGGAGACGCTGGACGAGATCGCCGAGCTGATCGCCCTGGCCCACGCGAGCGGCGTGACCTGCCAGGTCATCGTCGCTACCGCATTCGGATCCCCCTACGAAGGTGACGTGCCGGTCGATCGGGTCGTCGCGACCGCCGGCCGGGCCGTCGCGGACGGGGCGGACAGCGTCTCCTTCGGCGACACCACCGGGATGGGGACACCGGGCCGGGTGTCCCGGGTGGTGGGCGAGTTCCGCAGCTCGCACCCGCAGGTTCCGGTGAACCTGCACTTCCACAACACGCGGGGGACCGGACTGGCCAACGTCCTGGCCGCGCTGGAGTTGGGGGTAGACGACTTCGACGCCTCCGTCGGCGGCCTCGGCGGATGTCCTTACGCCCCGGGAGCCAGCGGAAACATCGCGACCGAGGAGCTCGTCAACATGGTCGAGGACATGGGGGTGGCCACCGGCGTCGACCTTGACGCGATGATCGAGGCGGCGGCCGACGCCGAGCGGCTGGTCGGCCACCGATTGCCCAGCCAGGTGCTCCGGGCCGGGCCTCGTACGCGACTCACCCCGGTCGACATCGGAGTGGACGGGTGACTGACTCCCCGCCGCCGGCGCGGACCGACGACGCGCCTGGGCATCCGCACCTGCCGGATCTGCGGGCCGAGGTGGAAGGCGGCGGCGCGTCGAAATATCACCGGGCGAACAGCGAGAAGGGCAAGTTGTTCGCCCGCGAGCGGATCCGGCTGCTCGTGGACGACGGTACGTTCGTCGAGGATGGGCTGTTCGCGAACGTCCTCGCCGGCGATCTGCCGGCGGACGGCGTGGTTACCGGCACGGCCAGGGTGGCCGGCCGGTCTGTAGCCCTGATGGCCAACGATTCGACGGTCAAGGCCGGCTCGTGGGGGGCCCGGACGGTCGAGAAGATCATCCGGATTATCGAAGCCGCCTATCAGCGCGGCCTCCCGATGGTCTATCTAGTCGACTCAGCCGGGGCCCGGATCACTGACCAGGTGGCGATGTTCCCCGGCCGGCGCGGCGCGGGGCGGATCTTTCACAGCCAGGTGCGGGCGTCCGGTTCGATCCCGCAGGTGTGCGCGCTGTTCGGTCCGTCGGCGGCTGGCGGCGCCTACATCCCGGCGTTCTGCGATCTGCTCGTCATGGTCGAGGGCAATGCGTCGATGTACCTCGGTTCGGATCGCATGGTCGAGATGGTCATCGGGGAGAAGACCACGCTGGAGGAGATGGGTGGCGCCCGGATGCACTGTTCCGTCTCCGGCGTCGGTCACCTGCTGGTCGCTGACGAGCCGGCCGCGCTGGACGCGGTCCGGCGATTTCTGTCCTACCTCCCCTCGAACTACCTCGGGATGCCCCCGGCCGCGGATCCGGTCGCGCCGCGATCGGTCGACCTCCGCGCGCTCGTCCCGCTCAACGAGCGGCAGGCCTACGACATGCGGCGTTTCGTCGCCGGCCTGGTCGACGACCGGACGTTCTTCGAGATCCACCCGTTGTGGGCCCGGGAGGTCGTCGTCGGCTTCGCCCGGCTGGACGGCCAGGTCCTCGGCATCGTGGCGAACAACCCGCTGCACAAGGGCGGCGTGCTCTTCGTCGATTCCGCCGACAAGGCGACCCGCTTCATCGACCTGTGTGACGCGTTCAACGTGCCGCTGCTGTTCCTGTCGGATGTACCGGGCTTCATGGTCGGAACCGCGGTGGAGCGCCAGGGAATCATCCGCCACGGCGCGAAGCTGATTTCGGCCGTGTCCGAAGCGACGGTGCCCCGCATCTGTGTCGTGGTGCGCAAGGCGTACGGGGCGGGTCTCTACGCGATGAGCGGCCCCGGATTCGAGCCGGACGCGACCATAGCGCTGCCTACCGCGATGATCGCGGTCATGGGCGCCGAGGCGGCGGTCAATGCGGTGTACGCAAACAAGATCGCGGCCATCGAGGACGCGGCGGAGCGCCAGGCGTACGTCGAAAAGCTCCGTGCCGAATACAACGAGGACATCGATATCGTCCGGTTGGCGGCCGAGCTGGTTGTTGACGCCATCGTCGAGCCCGAGGCGCTCCGCGCCGAACTGATCCGTCGGTTCGCCGCCGGTCAGGGCAAGGATCGCTCGTTCTCCCGGCGCCGGCACGGCATCCGTCCGGTCTGAGGAAGGGGCCCGGCATTGATCGACAAGGTGGTTGGCTCCGCGGCGGACGCGGTCGCGGACGTTTCCGACGGCGCCTCACTGGCCGTTGGCGGGTTCGGTTTGTGCGGTGTTCCCGAGGAGCTGATCGAGGCGCTGTACGCCTCCGGTGTGGCGGACCTGAGCGTCGTATCGAACAATTGCGGGGTCGACGAGTGGGGTCTCGGGATCCTTCTGCACGCCAAACGCATCGCCCGGATGACCAGCTCCTACGTCGGGGAGAACAAGGAGTTCGCCAGGCAGTACCTCTGCGGTGAGATCGAGGTCGAACTCACCCCGCAGGGGACCCTGGCCGAGCGGATGCGGGCGGGCGGAACCGGCATCCCGGCTTTTTTCACCGCGACCGGGGTCGGCACCCAGGTCGCCGAGGGCGGCCTGCCGTGGCGCTACGCCCCAGACGGCGCCGTCGCGAAGGCCAGTCCGCCGAAGGAGATCCGGCGGTTCGCCGATCGGGACTACGTCCTCGAGCACGCGATCACCACCGACTTCGCACTGGTTCGGGCGGCTGTCGGTGATCGGCACGGCAACCTGGTCTTCCATGAGAGTGCCCGCAACTTCAACCCGTTGTGCGCGATGGCCGGCCGGGTGACGATCGCCGAGGTCGAACGGCTGGTCGAGCCGGGCGAACTCGATGCTGACCGGGTGCACCTGCCCGGCATTTTCGTCCAGCGTCTCGTGGCGGTGACCGCGGCCGAGAAGCGGATCGAGCGCCGCACCACCCGACCGGCGGCAACGGCCCGATGAGCCTGACCCGGGAGCAGATGGCCGCGCGGGCCGCGCTGGAGCTCGCCGACGGCTCCTACGTCAACCTCGGCATCGGGCTGCCGACGCTGGTGCCGAACTACCTGCCACCTGGCGTCACCGTCGTGCTTCAGAGCGAGAACGGGATCCTCGGGGTCGGCCCCTACCCCGTCGCGGGCGAGGAGGACCCCGATCTGATCAACGCCGGCAAGGAGACCGTGACGGTCCTGCCCGGGGCGTCGTTCTTCGACTCGGCCCTGTCCTTCGGCATGATCCGCGGTGGCCACATCGATGCCGCGGTTCTCGGTGCCATGCAGGTCTCGAAGGACGGCGACCTGGCGAACTGGACCATTCCCGGCAAGATGATCAAAGGGATGGGCGGGGCGATGGACCTGGTGCACGGCGCCCGCCGGGTCATCGTGCTGATGGAGCACGTCGCGCGGGACGGATCGCCGAAGATCCTCGACGAGTGCACGTTGCCCTACACCGGACGCCGCGTCGTCCAGCGGATCATCACCGACCTGGCGGTCCTCGATGTCACGCCCGACGGATTGGTGTTGCGCGAACTTGCCCCGCAGGTGAGCGTCGAGGAGGTGCGGGCCGTCACGGAGCCGACCCTCACGGTTCCGGCGGAGCCGTCGGTCATGCCCGTGGGCGCGTACGGCTACTGAAGCGCGGCCTCGGCCGCCTCCGGGACCCGCTCGCGATCTGCCGAGTCCAGGAACACGTACCGCTTGAACGACCAGAACCGGAACATGGTGCCCAGGACCAACCCGACGACATTGGCGGCGACGTTGTCGGCAAGTCGGCTGTGCAGCCCGAGCACGTAGTGCGAGAACCCGAGGCAGGCCTCGGTGATGAGCAGCCCGATCCCGCTGAGCAGGAAGAAGACCCAGAACTCGCGGGCCAGGCCGAGCCGCGCTCGGTGCGAGAACGTCCAGTGCCGGTTGAGGAAGTACGAAGTCGTGGCCGCGGCGATTACCGACAGGGCCTTGCTGGTCAGCGGCCCGATGCCCTCGTGGAGGCAGACGTTGAACAGCGTGACGTCGATGACCAGGGTGAGGATCCCGACCACGCCGAACTTCGCCATCTCGTGGATGAGGGTCTGGAAGCTGGCGTAGAGGCGGCGAATCCCACCCGGAGTTGGCACTGACTGAGGATAACGGGCGCCGTGAAAGACTCGGGACCGCCGGAGGGGGTGCCGTCGCCGGTCGAGGAGGATGGATGGACTTCGGGCTCTCCGACGAGCATGAGGCACTGCGCAAGACCGTGGCGGAGTTCGCCCGCGAGGTGGTGGCGCCCACGGCGGCGGTCCATGACGAGTCCGGGGAGTTCCCCTACGACGCCGTTCGGCAGATGGGGGAGATGGGGCTGTTCGGGCTTCCCTTCCCGGAGGAGTACGGCGGCATGGGCGGCGACTACTTTGCGCTCTGCCTCGCCATCGAGGAGCTTGCCCGGGCGGACTCCAGCGTCGCCATCACCCTCGAGGCGGGGGTCGGGCTCGGGGCGATGCCGATCTACCGGTTCGGGACCGAGGAGCAGAGGCGGGAGTGGCTGCCACAGCTCACCAGCGGGCAGGGGCTCGGCGCGTTCGGCCTCACCGAGCCCGGCGGTGGATCCGACGCGGGAGCGATCCGCACCCGGGCGGAGCTGCGTGATGGCGAGTGGTCGATCGACGGGTCGAAAGCCTTCATCACCAACGCCGGAACCTCCCTCACCCGCCTCGTCACCGTGCTGGCGGCGACCGGCTTGCGCGCCGACGGGCGCCCCGAACTGTCCAGCTTGATCGTTCCGGTGCCGCGGCCAGGCTTCACCGCGGGACCGAAGTACTCCAAGGTCGGCTGGCATGCGTCGGACACCCGGGAGCTGGTCTTCGAGGACTGCCGGGTGCCGGAGGCGAACCTGCTCGGTGCGCGCGGCCGTGGCTACGCGAACTTCCTGCAGACCCTCGACGAGGGGCGGATCGCGATCTCGGCGCTCGCTGTCGGCCTCGCCCAGGCCTGCGTCGACGAGTCGGTGCGCTACGCCAAGGAGCGCATGGCGTTCGGCCGCCCGATCGCGGCGAACCAGGCGATCGCGTTCAAGATCGCGGACATGGAGATGCGCACGCATGTGGCCCGGCTGGCCTATTACCAGGCTGCCGGGAGGCTGCTTGCCGGGCAGCCGTTCAAGAAGGAGGCGGCCATCGCGAAGCTCTACAGTTCCGACATCGCGGTCACCAATGCGCGCGAAGCCACCCAGATTTTCGGCGGCTACGGGTTCATCAACGAGTTCCCGGTCGCCCGGCACTGGCGTGACGCCAAGATCCTGGAGATCGGCGAGGGCACCTCTGAGGTTCAGCGCATGCTGATCGCCCGCGAGCTCGGGCTCTGAGCCGGGGACCGGCGTGCCGCACCCGGTCACCGGCCTGCCCGTCGTCGGGATGATCGGCGCCGGTCAGCTCGCCCGGATGACCCAGGAGGCGGCCGGCGCCCTGGGGCTCACCCTCGCGGTCCTTGCCGAGCGGGCCGAGGACGGAGCCGCCCTGGTCACACCAGACCTCACCCTGGGAGCACCGGACGACGCTGACCGGGTCCTCGAGTTCGCCGGTCGCTGCGACGTCGTCACGTTCGACCACGAGCATGTGCCGGCCGACCTGGTGCGCGCGATCGAGGCGGCCGGCACGCCGACCCGACCCGGTGCGGCGGCCCTGGTGCACGCGCAGGACAAGAAACGAATGCGCGAATCGCTGTCCCGGCTGGGTCTTCCGGTCCCGGACTGGGCGGTGGCCGACGGGCCGTCGGCGGTGGCGCGGTTCGCCGGACGCACCGGCTGGCCGGTCGTCGTTAAACGGCCACGCGGCGGCTACGACGGCCGCGGTGTCTTCGTCGCTCACGGGCCGGGCGACGTCCCCGATGGCCCGTGGCCCCTGCTGGTGGAGGAGCTGGTTGCGGTGCGCCGCGAGCTGGCGGCGGTCCTCGCCCGTCGGCCTTCGGGGCAGCTGGCCGCGTGGCCCGTCGTCGAGACCGTGCAGCGGGACGGTGTCTGTGTGGAAGTCCTCGCCCCCGCACCGGATCTGCCCGCCGATACCGCACAGGCAGCGCTGGAGATAGCGACGCGGATCGCCGTCGACCTCGACGTGGCGGGGGTCCTGGCCGTCGAGCTGTTCGAGACCTCGACCGGTCTGCTCGTCAACGAGCTCGCCATGCGGCCGCACAACTCCGGACACTGGTCCATAGACGGGGCGGTCACCTCCCAGTTCGAGCAGCATCTGCGGGCCGTCCTGGACTGGCCGCTCGGCGACCCGTCCCCGCGGGCGCCCTGGATCGCGATGGTCAACGTTCTGGGCGGGCATGGCACCGACCTCGCGGCCGCGCTCCCCGTGGTGCTCGGGACCGATCCCGGACTGCGGGTGCACCTGTACGGCAAGCTCGGTCGTCCGGGCCGCAAGCTCGGCCATGTCACGGCGTTCGGGCCGGATCTGGCGGTGGTGAGGGAGCGCGCCCGCCGTGGCGCGGCCCGGTTGACAGGGGAGGCGACATGAGTGCACCGCGGGTAGGGATCGTCATGGGCAGCGACTCGGACTGGCCGACGATGGAGCCGGCCGCGACCGCTCTGGCCGAGTTCGACGTGGCGTGCGAAGTGCGGGTGGTATCCGCGCACCGCACGCCACGGGACATGCTCGACTACGGATCCGCGGCGGTCGGGCGCGGGTTGCAGGTGCTCGTGGCCGGCGCCGGCGGGGCCGCGCACCTGCCCGGGATGCTGGCCTCCGTCACGCCGCTCCCGGTGGTCGGCGTACCCGTCCCGCTGCGTCACCTCGACGGGCTGGATTCGCTGCTGTCGATGGTCCAGATGCCGGCCGGCGTGCCGGTGGCCACGGTGGCTATCGCCGGCGCCAGGAACGCGGGTCTGCTGGCGGTTCGGATCCTCGCGGTCTCCGATCCGGCCCTGAGCGCTCGGATGCTCGACTTCCAGTCGGAGCTGGCCAACGCCGCGCGGGAGAAGGACGCCGGGCTGCGCGGGCCGACGGCCTGAGCCGCCCGGCCGGGTCAGGGGCGCCCGAGCGCCCGATAGGTCCAGCCGGCGGCGCGCCACTGCGCCGGGTCCAGGGCGTTGCGGCCGTCGAGGAGGCGCCGTTGCCGCACCACCGCACCGAGGACGTCCGGGTCGATGTCGCGGAATTCCCGCCATTCGGTGAGCAGGAGCACGACGTCCGCGTCCTGCGCCACGGCCATCGTCGAGTCGGCGTAGCCCAGCTCCGGGTGCTGGCGCCGCGCGTTGCCGAGCGCGGCCGGATCGTAGACGGACACCGTCGCGCCGAGCCGTTGCAGGGACGCGGCCACGTCCAGTGCCGGGGAGTCCCGGATGTCGTCGGAGTTGGGCTTGAAGGCGGCGCCGAGTACGGCCACCCGGGCCCGGTCGACCTGCCCACCGAGCACCTCGACGGCCAGGTCGACCATCCGGGCCCGGCGACGCAGGTTGATCGCGTCGATCTCCCGGAGGAACGCGACCGCGGGTTCGACCCCGAGTTCCTCGGCCCGGGCCATGAATGCGCGGATGTCCTTCGGCAGGCAGCCACCCCCGAACCCCAGGCCGGCGTGCAGGAAGCGACCGCCGATCCGGGTGTCGAAGGACAGCGCCTCGGACAGCTTCGTGACGTCGGCGTGGATCGCCTCACACACCTCTGCCATTGCGTTGATGAAGGAGATCTTGGTGGCGAGGAAGGCATTCGCGGCAACCTTGACCAGCTGCGCGGTGGCGAAGTCACAGACGACGACCGGGGTGCCGCCGTCGATGATCGGAGCGTAGGCGGTCCGCAGCACGCCCTCCGCGTGCGCCGAGCGGACACCGAACACCAGCCGGTCCGGATGCAGCGTGTCCTCTACCGCGAAGCCTTCACGAAGGAACTCCGGGTTCCACGCGAGCTCCACCTCGTCCCCCGCCGGGGCGGCGGCGCGGAGCGCGTCGGCCATCCGCTCGGCGGTCCCCGCCGGAACGGTCGACTTGCCGACCACGAGGCACGGGCGACTCAGGAGCGGCGCCAGTCCGGCGACCGCTGCGTCCACGTGCCGTAGGTCGGCGCCGTATCCGTCGTCCCGCTGCGGAGTTCCGACGCAGACGAAGTGGATGTCGCCGAACTCGGCCACCTCGGCGTAGCTAGTGGTGAACCGCAGGCGGCCGGCATCCACATTCTTCCGGAGCACCGCCTCCAGGCCCGGCTCGAAGAACGGCACCTCGCCGGCGGCGAGCCGGGCGACCTTGGTCGCGTCGACGTCCATGCCGAGCACCTCGAAGCCGAGCTCGGCCATGCACGCCGCGTGGGTTGCGCCGAGGTAGCCCGTTCCGACGACGGTGAGACGGGGGCGGCCGGGAGTCACGGGAGAGGCCTTCGGGTCAGGCAGCGGGGACAGCCGATGCTAGCCGGGTGGATACGCGGCGAGCCTGCCGATCCAGCTCCGGCCGGGCTCGATGTCCGGCAAACTGGCCGGATGGGCCTTCGACTGGTTGCGGCGGGCTGCGCCGCGGTCCTGTTCGCCGGGATCGTGGCCGCCGCGGCGGACGGACAGTCCGCGGGCCCCGGCCCTTCGGTTGCGGCCCGGTCCCGGGCGTCCCGGGCGGCGCACAACCCAGTCCCGCCGATGCCCCGGGTCCCGCGGGCCGCCCCCGCTCCCCGGGCGGCTCGCCTGCTCTACCCGTTGCCGGCGCGGGCGGTCCAACCGGAGCCGTGCCCGGCCCCGCCGATCCCGCTGGGGCCGGCCGGCCCGCCGCTGGGACCCCCACGGGTCGCCGAGTCGGCGATCCCGTGGCCCGCCCTCCCACCGCGGCGCCACGTCGACCTGACTCCGATCCTCGGCAAGGGCATCTGGTTGACCCTGTGGCCCGGGTCGACGCTGGACCCGGCGCGGGTGGTCGCCCAGGCACGTGCCGCCGGGCTGACGCAGCTGTGGGTGCGCACCGGAGGGAGCGATCAGGGCTTCTACGGGCGCCGGGACCTGGCCGGGTTGCTCCCCGCGGCTCACCGGGCCGGGCTCGCGGTCATCGCCTGGGACTTCCCGCATCTGTCCGACCCGGCCGCCGATGCCCGCCGCGCGCTGGCGGCGGCCCGACTCGGGGTGGACGGCTTCAGCGCGGATATCGAGACCACCGCCGAGCGCACCTATCTGACCGCGCGTCGGGTGGCTTACTACCTGGCCCTGGTCCGCGCCGAGGTCGGCTCGCTCCCGGTGATCGCTACCGTGCCGCGGCCGACCGCGGAACGGCTGCGCACGTACCCCTACGCCGCCGAGGCGCCGTACGTGGACGTCTTTGCGCCGATGGTCTACTGGTCGTGCACCGAACCGGGCGCCGCGGTCGCGGGCGCGATCACGGCCTTGGCCCGGCTGCGGCCGGTGGCTCCGATCGGTCAGGCCTACGACATGGGCTCGGAGGGCGGCCGGCACGGTTTGCCCTCCGCGGCCGAAACCTGGCGCTTCCTCGACGTCGCCCGGCGGATGGGTGCCATCGGCGCGAGTCTTTACGACTACGAGAGCAGCGGGCCGCAGAGTTGGCGCGCGCTGGCTGCCTACCCCTGGCCCTGATCTCAGCCCAACCGGCGGAGGCCGTCGATGTCGACGCCTGCGGCCGCCGTGATCCGCTCGGGCCGGACCAGGCGGGCGAGCCACGCCCGGTCCGCGCCCGGGGCGAGCACGATGCCGGACCGGCCCGCGAGTGGGCCGAGGAGACCGGCCCGGAGCCCGGGCAGGGTCGCGTAGTCCAGCGCGCAGAGCACCCGGTCCGCCGGACCGAGCCCGAGCTCGGTGGCGGCGGAGCTCGCCTCGTCGGCCAGGTCGGTCGCGGTCCAGAGTCGCTCGCCCAGGTCGAGCACCGCGGCCTCCGGCCCGGCCTCCGCGCCGAACTGGTCGGCCTGCCCGAGGACCTCGGCCGCGTAGTCCGTGACGCCGGCCGGCGGGTCGGTGAGCGGCTTCCCGAATGGACGCAGCGACACGCCGAGAACCGCGCCGTCCCCGGGGACGGCCCGCGCCTCCGCGAGCCGCTCGGCCGCCGCGATGACGAGTGCGCCTCGGCGATCCGGGGTGGTGCCGGCCGCCCAGACCCGGGTTCGCAGACCAACCGCCCAGCAGCCGAGCAGGAGGACGGCGGTCTGCCAGTGCAGCGGCAGGAGGAGGTCGGCGCGGTCACCTTCGTCGAGGCCGAGCTCGTCCCGGAGGAGGTTCGCCGACTTGGCCACCCAGTTGTGGGTGGTGACCCGGGACAGTTCGGTGCGCTCGCCGGTGTCCGCCCGGTAGTAGGTGAGCAGCGGCCGACCGGGATCCTCACCGACCGCCGCGGTGAGGATCCGGTACGGGGTCATGGAGCGCAGGACAGGCTGGCCGCGGTGGCACTGTTGATCCCCGTGGCGGGCGGGCTCGACGTCGCGGGGGAAGGGACGGTGGTGTCGATGCTGACCGCGTGCGCCCCGCTGTAGCCGCTGCCGAGGACGAGTCTGACGTCGCTGCCGAGCGATGGGTCGGCCCGCAGCGTGGAACCGGGGACGGCCGCGGCCAGGGTCCGGGCCGAGTCGGCCCGGGTCGGGCCGTAGTAGACCACGCTGGCGGCTCCGACCTGCGACGGGTTGGTGCCTACCGACACCACGTTGAAGCCGACCCGGGACAGGTCGCTGCTGGCACGGTGCGCGAGCCCGTTGATCGTGGTGCCGTTCTCGACCTCCACTCGGATCGACGAGGGCGCGACTATGAGTTTCGTCGGGACCGTCGCTCCCGGCCGGGAGCGGCCGGGCGATGTCGAGTTGCTGTTCTTCAACGCCGCGAACAGCGCGGCGTCCTTGGCCGGGTCCAGCAGGACTACGGACCCGATGCCCGGGACGAACCCGTTGGAGAGGGCGAACGGGAGCGTGACGAATGTGACATGGGCCGGATCCAGGTGGCGCATCCGCTCGGCGAAGTTGCGTATGTCGTCGAAGGAGAGCGCGCTGTCCACGGTGACCGCGCTGGTGAGCGCCCCGAGGAAGGCGTTGAGCTTGAACGGGTTGAGCAGAGTCCCGGCGCTCTCCACCTTCTTGAGCACCACCGACAGGAAGTACTTCTGGTCGTCGATCCGGGAGATGTCCTGGTTGGCGAAGGTGTGCCGGTCCCGGACGAAGGCGAGCGCCTGCCGGCCGTCGATGTGGTGGACCCCGGCGCTGAGGAAGTCCCCGCTGTCGTGGTCGGCGCGGCTGGTCTTCACGCACACCGTGATCCCGCCGAGCGCGTTGACCATGTTCTGGAAGCCGGTGAAGTCGATCTGCACGTAGTGGTCGATACGAAGCCCGGACATCTGCTCGATGGTCGCCTCGAGCAGGCCGGCGTTCCCCGCGGGCAGGTTGCCCTCCGAGAACGCAGAGTTGATCTTGTTCATGTGCGCCGGGGTCCCGTGCCAGGCCGGGATCTCGACGTAGGAGTCCCGCGGGAACGAGACCACGACGATCTTTCCGGAGCCGGGCGGGATGTGCACGAGCAGGGACGTGTCGGAGCGCGCGCCGCTGACGTAGGTAGCCGATCCCGGCGCCGCATTGAAGTTCCCGTTGCCGCCGCCGCGGCTGTCCGAGCCGACCAGCAGGAAGTTCACCGACCCGTCGGCGGCCGCCTGCGGGGACTTGAAGCCCGGGATGCCCGTGAAGATCCGGGTCAGGTTCGCGTCGTAGTAGCGGACGAGCACGTAACCGGAGGTGCTCACGACCAGGACGGCGGCAGAGGCGATGCCCGCCAGCCAGGCGAAACGGCGCGACCACCGGCTGCGCGGGCGGGTGGGGCGGAGCCATGGCCCGCGGGGATCCAGGTGCGGCGGCAGCCCGCGCGGTGCCGTCGTGGTCACGGGCCGATCCTCCTCGGTCTGGCGCGACGACGTTCCTCCCCGCTCCAGGGACGTCGACGCGGCAGGAAAGGTTGTCCGGGAACTCGGCGGCTCGGTGGCCAGTCCGGCCTGCCCTCCAGGATACCCGGGCGAGGTCGGCTCCCAAAGATCAGTCCCGGCGCCTCAGCCAGATCGAGCCGCCGCCGTTTTCCAGCATCCGGGGGAGCTCGTTTCGGATCAGGTCGCGGTGAGTTACAAAGAGCCAGTCGTTGAACAGGACGATCTCGTACTGGTCGTTGAACAGCAGGAAGGCGTGGAGCAGGTAGGCCTCGCTCCACGCCCGGCCTTCCTCGATCCAGATCTGCGGGTACTCGAACGGATAGAAGATGTCGTGGATGTGGACGAAGACCCCCGGCGGCACGCTCGGGAGCACCCGGGTGATGAGGAAGTGTGCGTCGCTGCCGACCTTGACCACATGCGAGCAGTCGATGAAGAGCACGTCGCCGGCGGAGAGTTCGGCGTAGAGCTCCAGCGGAGCCTGCTGAACACCATGGCCGATGACCCGCACGCCGTCGTTCGGTCGGAGTAACCGGTCCAGAATCTCCGGATACGGCTCGACGCAGGTGACCTTCAGTGAGCCCCCCAGGTGCTCCTCGCTGACGTCCAGTGCGAGCGCGGTCGTCCAGCCACTGCCCACCTCGAGGTATCGCGAAGGTCGCAGATGCCGAAGCATCGCGTAGAGCATGAGCGCGTCGCCCCTACCGAAGGACGGGTTGTCCAGGTAGTAGCGGGCCGTCGGCTGCCGTTCGAACGGGAAGTCGGCTTGCCGGGCGAGTGGGGCGAGTTGTGCGAACAGCGCGAGCTGGGCGTCGGCATTGAGGTCGAGCCCCGGAAGCTCCTGTCGCTGATCGAAGATCCGGCCGGCGTCGCGAGCGACCTCGTCGAGGTCGGGAATCGGTGAGTAGAAGTGGCCCGGCGGCGCCCAGCGCAGGAACGGCGCGTCGGGGTGGGCCAGGTGGTAGTTGCCCAGCGCCGCCAGCTTCGCCTGGAGCTCCTCGATCTCCGCGCTGCGGCGAACCGAGCGGATCGCTCCGTCCAAGCCGGACAACCGGGCTATCCGCCGCGCGGCGGCCCGCGCCCGCCGCTCCGCCACGCTGGCCTCCTTGTCGTTCTCCGCGCCGGTCTCCCACCGGCCGAGTGCCCAGCCTGCCGTCCCGGGCCGTGCGGGGCAAACGGGCCGGACCGAGTGGGCGGTCTTGCTCGAACGCCACGCTCCGAGTGGGCGGTTCGCCCCGGGCCGAACGCCCACTCGCGCCCGGCTGGGTTCCGCCGGGACGGGTGCCGCGATCCCGGGGCCGCGGCCGGGCCGGGACAGGGTCCCGCCCGGGATCCGCTGTGGAGATTCGCCTTCCTGCGCTCGCCGCCTACTGGGCGCGGGCGCACTAGCATCCCCTCGGTGGACGCAGCCGTGCGGGCCGGCGGGCCGTGAGACCGACCGCCGGTCGGCTGGCCGTCCTACCCGCATGGCTGGTCGGCGGGTGGCTCGTGTCCGCGCTCGTGCTGTTGCTCCTCGGCCACTACCAGCCGGTTCCGGCGCTGCTGGTCTGTGTCCCGTCCGCTGTCCTCGCCGGCGGCTACGGATGGTGGGCGTGGGGCTCGGGCGGCGAGCCCATTCGTCTGCCCGCCCTGCTTACCGGCGCGGTCGGCCTCGGATTCACCGCCCTCTCCTGGTACGCGGCCGCCCCGCAGCTGGTCCTGCGTCGCGATCCGGGCACCTACCAGCTGGCAGCGATCGGTCTCGCCAGGTCCGGGCGGCTCCCGCTGCCGGCCCATGCCGCGGTCTTCGGGCAGGTCGCCGGGGTTTCCGTCGCGAGCCCGGGGTTCTTCGCCACCGGGCACCCCACCGGATTGGTCCCGCAGTTCATGAGCGGACTTCCGCTGCTCGCGGCGCCGGCGTACTGGCTGGGCGACGTCACCAGCGTGGTTGCGGTCAATGCCGTGCTCACCGGGGCGGCGATCCTCGCCGTCGCGCTGGTCGCCGGGCAGGTCGCCGGGCGCTGGGCCGCCCCGCTCGCCGCGGTCGCGCTCGCGGTGAGTTATCCCGAATTGCATGTCGCCCGGGAGTTGCTCTCCGAGCCGGCCTCGCAGCTATTGCTTTTCGCCGGGCTGGGGATGCTCATCCGGGCCGAGCGCACCGGTGCGCGATCTCTGCTGATCGGTGGTGGGCTGCTCACCGGCCTCACCGTGCTGGTCCGGATCGACGGCCTTGCCGATCTCGTGTTTCTCCTGCCCTACATCGGCGTGCTGGCCGGGCGGCACGGCCGGGCCGCGGCCACCAGGTTCGCGGCCGGCCTGGCGGTTGGCGCCGGGATGGGCCTCCTCGACGGGGTCGTATTCTCCCGGCCCTATCTGGCGATGCTGGTGCGCCCGTTGGTGGAGGCCGCGGGGCTGGGCCTGGTGTCGATCGCGGTCACGTGGGCGCTGGTGCGCCATCGCGGGTGGCTGATCCGATGGACCGAGCGGCCATGGACGTCGTGGCTGGCCGGGAGCGGCGTGGTGTTGGCGGTGGGGCTGTTCGCGCTCCGACCGTTGGTCCAGACCGTTCGGGTGCCGCACTCCTCGGTCCGGGGCGTGGTCGGTGGGATCCAGGCGGCCAGCGGCCTTCCGCTGGACCCGAACCGCACCTACGCCGAACACTCCCTCTACTGGCTGATCTGGTGGGTGGGGACACCCGCCGTGGTCCTCGCCACCCTGGGGCTCGCCGTCCTCGCCGCGCGGGTGGTCCGTGGCCGGTGCGCCGGGGTCGAACCGCTCGTCCTCGTCGCGCTCGGCGTCGGTGCCCAGATCCTCTACCAGCCGGGAATCACCCCTGACCATCCGTGGGCAGACCGACGGTTCGTGCCGGTGGTGCTTCCGGCCCTGGTGATCGCCGCGGTCTGGGTCTTGAGCCGGATCTGTCGCGGCAGCAGATCGCGGGGTCCGCGCCTGGCTGCGGTAGGGCTGGGTGTCGCGGCCCTGCTGGTTCCGGCAGTTCTGGCCAGCGCCCCGATCGCGTTTGCCCGGACCGAACAAGGCGAGCCAGCGGCGGTCGAGCGGCTGTGTCAGGACCTGCCCCCGCGGGCGGTGCTGCTGGCCGTCGGTCCACGGGCGGCACGTGAGCTCCCGCCGGCGCTGCGCGAGCTCTGCGACGTCCCGGTCGCCGCGGTACTCGACGGCTCGGCCGCGCCTGCGGCGATCGCCGCCCTGGCGCGGGCCTACGGCGACCGCCTGATCGTGTTGGCGGAAGACCCGGCACTGCTCACCGCAGTCGGTCTGCGACCACGCCTCCTCGTGGACCTGCACACGACGGAGGATGCCCGCGTCCTCGCCAACCGTCCCACCACGACCGAGCCGCTCGTCGTGGCGGTCTGGCAGGGCATCGCTTGACGGCCACCGGAGGCGCCGGATGGCAAGATGGACAGACACCCGACCGGAGATCGAGGTCAGAGCGCATGCGGCTGTTCGTCACCGGCGGCGCCGGCTTCATCGGATCGAGCTACCTGCGCACCCTGCTCACCGGCGGGTACCCGGGCTACGAAGACGCCGAGGTCACGGTCTACGACAAGCTCACCTACGCCGGCAATCTGGCCAACCTGGCGCCGGTTGCCGACCGCCCGGGGTACCGGTTCGTCCAGGGCGACATCGTCGACGGCCCACTGCTCGACGAGCTATTGCCCGGCCACGACGCGGTCGTCAATTTCGCCGCGGAGACCCACGTCGACCGCTCCATCGTCGGCGCGGCGGACTTCGTCGTGACGAATGTGCTCGGCGCGCAGACCCTGTTCGACGCCTGCCTTCGGGCCGGGATCCCCCGGATCGTCCATGTCTCGACCGACGAGGTCTACGGCTCGATCCCGAAGGGGTCCTTCACCGAGACGGACCGGCTGGATCCCAACTCGCCGTACGCCGCGGCGAAGGCCGGCGGCGACCTGCTCGCCCGGGCCTACGCCGTGACCCACGGGCTCAACCTGTCGGTGACCAGGTGCACCAACAACTACGGCCCTTACCAGTTCCCGGAGAAGGTCATCCCGTTGTTCGTCACCAACCTGCTGGACGGTGCCAGGGTGCCCCTCTACGGCGATGGTCTCAACGTGCGGGACTGGTTGCATGTCGACGATCACTGCCGTGGGATCCAGATCGTCCTTGAGGCGGGCGCGGCCGGCGAGTACTACAACATCGGCGGTGGCGTCGAGCTGACCAACCGCGAGCTGACCGCACGACTTCTCGAGGCCTGCGGCCGGGACGACTCGTTCATCGACTACGTCGAGGATCGCAAGGGCCACGACCGGCGCTACTCCCTCGACGACAGCAAGCTACGGGAACTGGGCTACACGCCGGCCGTCGATTTCGAGACCGGCCTGGCCGAAACGATCGGCTGGTATCGGGAGCACGAGACTTGGTGGCGGCCACTCAAGGAGAAGGCAGCGCTCGGCTCGTGACCCGCTGGCTGGTCACCGGGGCGGGCGGGCAACTCGGCCGCGACGCTGTCTCTGCGCTGGGCGACCGGGATGTCGTCGCCTTGACCAGGGCGGAGCTCGATCTTGCCGATCCCGCGGCGGTGCATGATGCGGTGCTTGCCTTCCGGCCGGACGTCATCCTCAACACCGGCGCCTACACCGCCGTGGACGCCGCGGAGATCGACGAAGCGCGGGCCCACGCCGTCAACGCGGTGGGGCCACGTGCGTTGGCCGAGTCGGCGGAGCGGCTCGGCTCGGTCCTGATCCAGGTCTCGACCGACTACGTCTTCGCCGGCGATGCCGACCGGCCCTATCCCGAAGATGCCCCGACCGCACCTCGAAGCGCGTACGGCCGGACCAAGGCGGCCGGTGAGCGCGCGGTTCTGGAAACCTCGGCCCGGGCCTACGTGGTCCGCACCGCTTGGGTGTACGGAGCGGGCGGCGCGAACTTCGTTAAGACGATGGTCCGGTTGGAGCGGGAACGCTCCCGGGTCAGTGTCGTCGCCGACCAGCGCGGCTCGCCGACCTGGTCCTGGCAGCTGGCCCAAGGGCTGGTCGCGCTCGGCGAACTTCGGCCGGATCCCGGGATCTACCACTGCACCAACGCTGGCGAGACCAGCTGGCACGGACTCGCCCGCGCCGTCTTCGAAGAGCTGGGCGCGGATCCGGATCGGGTGGATGCGACCACGACGGCCGCCTTTCCGCGGCCGGCGCCGCGGCCGGCCTACAGCGTGCTCGCCGCTACCCGCTGGCAGGCCGCCGGGCTTGCGCCGATGCCCCCCTGGCGGGCGGCCCTGTCCCGGGCCTTCGCAACTGTCGGCGAGCAGCTAGGCGTGGGCGAGGCCTGACCGGGGCCGCGCGCAACCCCCGCTAGCCGTCGGCCCCGCCAGTCGCCACCCGGTATGCCCGCAGCGCCGCCTCCGCGCAGCGTCGCCAGGTGTAGCCGCGGGCATGGCCTCGCCGGGCCGGTGCCCCGATGGTTTGGTCGGCGGCCAACGTCTCCGCGAGCGCCCTCACCAGAGCGTCGGTGTCGCCGAGCGGCACGTAGCGGGCTTGACCCGCCAACACCTCCCGCAGCGCGGGGAGGTCGCTGACGACGACGGGCACCCCGCAGGCGAGCGCCTCCAGCGGCGGGATCCCGAAGCCTTCGTCGCGGGAGGGCAGCACGAGCGCCGAGGCGGCGGCGACGACGCCGACCAGATCGGCCTCGTCGAGGTAGCCGGCCCGGACGACGCGGTCGCCGTGCGGGCTGGGACCCCACCCGGCGGGCCCGACGAGGACCAGGGGCGGGGCATCGGCGAGTTCACGGTGCGCCGAGAGGAGCCAGGGCAGGTTCTTGCGCGGCTCCGGCGTCCCGACGAACAGCAGGTACCGCTCGGGCAGGCCATGCGCGGCCAACCACGCCGCGCTCGCCGGGCGCGGGTCGTCCAGCCACGGTCGGGACAGCCCGTTGGGGGTCACGACTACCCGACCCGGGTCGAGGGAGAACCGATCGGTGAGGGCGGTCGCCACCGTCCGGGTCGGCGCGCAGACGGCGCGCGCTCGGGCGAGACCGCGGGGGACGAGCACGCGGTAGGCGCGGCTGGCGCGCGCCACGGTGTCACCGTGGTCGAGGAACGCGAGATCGTGGACGGTGACCACCCCGGCCGCCGATCGGGTTGGGGGCAGCACGAAATTGGTCGCATGGAACACATCCACCGGACCGGTGAACCACTCCACGGCGGGCCGGCGGGCGTGGCGCCACGCGAGCCGGAGTGGCCGGGCCGGGGCCCGTCGACCCTGCCGGGTGCCGGTCCGGCTGAACTCGGCGAGCGGTCCGGCGCCCCGCCACGTGAAAGCGGTGAGGACGAGCTCCTCCGGCTCCCCCAACTCGGCCAGCCCGGAAAGCAGACCGGCGACGTGTCGCCCCACTCCGGTCCGGGCCCCGAGCAGCGGCGTCGCATCCAGGCCGAGTCTCACCGTGGGGTGAGCCCGAGGTCCGCGGCGATCGCCCGCCACCGGGCGGCGAAGGCTTCCTCGGAGAACTCCTCGGCGCGGATCCGGGCGGCCCGTGCCAGGCGCCGCTGGGCGACCGGGTCGCCCGCGACCTCGAGGGTGCGCGCGGCGAGTTCTCCGGCCGTGGTCCACCGGTAGCCCTCGACCCCGTCCCGGACGATCTCGCGCTGGCCGGCGCGGTCGATGACGATCGGGACGCAGCCGCCGCTCATTGCCTCGACCGTGGTGATGCCGAAGTGTTCGGACGTCCACGGCCGGCGCTCCTCGTCCTCGCCCAGCCCGGTTGCGGACCAGAAGATCGATGCGGAGGCCAGCAGCTCCTCGACCTCGGCCCGCGGGGCGTTCACCCGGATGTCCACGGGTAGCCCCCGGGCCGCGGCTTGGACCTGGTCGAGGTAGGGCTGCTGCGCCGGCTCGCAGCCGCCGATGATCCGCATCCGCCAGCCCCGCAGCCGCCCGCTCCCCACCAGCTCGCCGAAGAACCGGACCATCTCCAGCTGACGCTTCGAGTGGCCGAACTGGGGTCCGAAGAACCGGCCCACCGAGGCGATGACCGGTTCGCGCACCTCGGCCGGCTCGAGGGGGTCGAGCGCGATCGGTGGAAACAGCACGTCCGCGTCGACGTCCCAGCGACGTCGGATCCAGCCTCGGGTGTACTCGGAGTTGGCGAGCACCCGGTCGTAGGACGTCAGAAAGGACACGTTCGTCGGGTCCCGCAGCAACCAGGGGAGGCGGTAGCCGACCCACTGCCGCGGTGAGATGCGGTTGCCGATCCGCATCCGGCTGACGGCCACGCCCAAGGTCCGGTTGTCGGACGGTCCCGGGACCGTCGCTTCGCTGACCAGATGAACCGTGATCGGGCCCCGGTCGGCGACCCGAACCACCTGCCGGTTGAACTGCGGGCCGACCGGGAACGACGCCAGCTCCGCGCCGGCCTCGTCGACAACGCGCAAGATGGTCTCCGCCGGGAAGCCGACCCGGGCGAAGTCGGCGCGGATGACCGGGTCCGTTCCTTCCGGGATGACCAGGACGCCGTCCCCGCTCGTCCAGGTGTACGTGCGGCGGCGGCCGCCCTCCGCGGGGAACCATCCGATGCCGTGTTCGAACGGCATCTGCCATCCGCTGACCCGCGTCCCCACGCGCCGGATCAGCCAACGCTGAAGCCGGGTGAGGTCGTGGTCGGCCGGGGTCGGGAAGTAGCACAGGTAGACGTTGCGTTTGGCCCGCGCCGCGAGGCGGCTCATGTAGGAGGCGTTCACCAGCAGGTCGTAGTCCTCGGTCACGGCGGCCAGTCCAGCGTCGCCGCGCTCGGGCACGACCCGCAAGCGGACCCCCCGCAGATCCAGGCCGAGGTGCATCCCCAGATCGTCGAGGTCGACCTCGGCCGGACCGAGCAGGTCGACCTGCCAGCCGTCCTCGGCCAGCACCTGGGCCAGCCGGCCGCCGTGCCGCTCGCCGCCGCCCATGGACGCCCAGTAGCGGTTGTAGACGGCGGCCTTCACCGAGCGACCAACCATCGTTCCTGCAACCCCGAACGGGACTCGACCGCCGTCGCGGCGATCTGGCGGCGCCGGACCAGCATCCGCGGCAGCAGCCGGACGTAGGAGGCGAGCACGCTCCCGCGCAGCAGCAACCGGCCCAGGTCGGGGCGTCGCCCGCGCAGCGCCATCCGCAACGAGCGGACGATCATCGAGGCGGTGGTCAGCACGTACCGGGCGACCTCACGAGCGGCCAGTCCGAGCGTCGCGTTCTTGGTGAGCATGAGCAGACGGTTGCGGTCGACGTGAAAGAACCAGATCCTTGAGAACTCCCGGCTGGTCGCCGAGTGGTGGTGCCGCACGATTGCCTTCGGCGCGTACCGGACGTCCCATCCGGCCGTCCGGAGCCGCCAGGCCAGGTCAGTGTCCTCGTAGTAGAGGAAGAAGTCGTCGTCGAACCAGCCGACCGCGCGACCCGCTTCGGTCCGCAGGGCGAGCGCTGCCCCGCAGGCCGTGAACACGTCGGCCGGCTCGTCGAACTGTCCGGCGTCGATCTGTTGGTATCCCCGGTCCGCGCCGTAGCCGTCGGCGAACACGACGCCGCCGACGTTGTTCACGACGTCGACCGTCGGCGCGCCCGCGGGCAGCTCGAATTCCGCCGTCCCGACCTCCGGTCCCACGACCAGCTCCCGGCCGCCGAGCCGCACCGACTTGTCCCGCTCGGCCGCCCAGTCCACCCGCACCAACCAGGGCCCCTCGCCGTCCGGCACCGGGAGCAGCAGCTCCCCGGCCGGCCGGGTCCAGTGGAAGCGCTGGTCGCCCACGTGCTCGGGCCCGTAACTGGTGCGCTCCCAGAGCACCGCGTCGAGGACCGGCCGGCCGTCGACCGACAGCGCGTGAACCCGCACCCCGAGCTCGCGCGGATCGGCGCCGCCCGGCCGGAAGCCGGCCGTCTCCAGGGCCAGCGACACGAACCGGGGCAAGAACACGATCTTCGACGTGACCGCCGCGATCCGGTCGGCGCCCGGTGCGTCGAAGGGGGCCAGCAACGCCTCCAACCATCCGGGGTCGGCCACCGTGTCGCTGTTGAGCAGGACGGCAAACGGCGTCGTCACCTCGCGCAAAGCCAGGTTGTTGCCACCCGCGAAGCCGGTGTTCACCTGGCTTGCGATCACCCGGGCTTCGGGAAAGTCCCGGGCGAGCAGCTCGAGCGAGCCGTCGGTCGATGCGTTGTCGACTACCCACACGGCGACTTCGGCGGCGATGGTCTGCCGCCGCAACGCGTCGAGGCACGGACCGAGGAGCTGCTCGCCGTTGAAGTTGACGATGATGACGGTGGCACGCGGATCGCTCACCCCAGTGGGGTCGTCTTATGGGCGAACGGGACGTCGAAGATCCCGGCCGGTTGCGGCCCCTTGACGGTGAACGACAGCGGGAAGCGGTGACCGGCGACGGCCTTGTTCTCGACGTCGTAGATGCCGACCGCGGCGCCGAACGTGCCGTTCAGCGGCGGCATGCTCGGCGTGCTGAAGTCGATCGCCACCTTGCCCCGCTCGAGCCGGCCCATCTGGTCGGCCGGCAACTCCATCAGACAGATCGGGATGTCGCCCGCGCCCAGGATCGTGACCCACAGCTTGCCGGCCGGAACGAGTTCGGGGTCCACCACGTCGAGGACGAGGCGCAGGACGAACGGCTCGCCCGGGCGGAACGTCTCCACCGCGACGCCACCCGGCTCGTGGGACACCGTGACGTCGACGAACTCCAGCGAGGGACTGGTCGTGGTAGGCACGTCGACCGCCCCCATGCCGAGCAGCCCGCGCAAGACCCCGGTGGCGTAGATCGGGACGCCGTCGCAGACCAGCTGGCCGTGGTCGAGCACCAGCGCGCGGTTGCAGATCCGCTCCACCAGCTCCAGGCCGTGGGTGACGAACAGGATCGTGCGACCCTGGGTCTGGAACTCCTCGATCTTGCGCAGGCACTTTTCCTGGAAATGCTCGTCGCCGACCGCGAGCACCTCGTCGACGAGCAGGATGTCGGGGTCGACGTTGACCGCGACCGCGAAACCGAGCCGGACGTACATGCCGGACGAGTAGTGCTTGACCGAGTTGTCGATGAAGTCGCCGAGTTCGCTGAACTCCACGATGTCGTCGAAGACGCTGTCGACGTCGCGCCGGGACAGGCCGAGCAGGGACCCGTTGAGGTATACGTTGTCCCGTCCGGACAGCTCGCCGTTGAAGCCGGCCCCCAGTTCGAGCAGCGACGCGATCCGCCCGCCGACCTGCACCTGGCCGGTGGTCGGCTTGAGGATGCCGGCGAGAACCTTGAGCAGGGTGCTCTTGCCGGAACCGTTGGCGCCGATCAGCCCGACCGTCTCGCCGTGGTCGACCTCGATCGAGACGTCGCGCAGGGCCCAGAAGTCCTCCGAGCTGTGCTTGCGGCGCAGCGCGAGCTCCTTGAGGCTCGTCGCCCGGCTGTGGTAGCTGACGAATTTCTTGCTGACGCCGCGCGCGCTGATCGCGACCTCACCGGTGCCTCTCACCTACAGCTCCTCGGCAAAGTCGCCTTGGAGGCGGTGGAACACCCGGATCCCGAACAGCAGCAGCGCGATCGAAATCAGCAGGCAGAGCCCGCACTGCTCGAGGTACCACAGGTAACCGGGGGCGGCGAGGGTCATCGTGCGGGTCAGCGGCGCCCCGCCGCGCGCGATCTGGGTCGCTGACCCGGTGTTGGCGTAGATCGCCCGTTGGAAGGTCGCGACCACGGTGGCCATCGGATCCAGGAAGAATGCCCGGAACAGCAGCGACTTGTGATGAACGGCCCTGGCTACCTGGCCGGCCTGGTAGACGATCGGCGTCAGCCAGAACCAGGCCAGCATCGCCACTTCGAGGATGTGCTGAACGTCGCGGTAGCGGACGTTGAGCGCGGATACGAGCAGGCTCAGTGCGATCGCGAACGTGATGAGCACGGCGAACGCCGGGAGGACCAGGACGAGCTGCGGCCCCAGGAACTTGGTGTATCCGGCGATCAGCAGGGCGACCACGAACACGGTCATTTGCAGGACGTAGTGGACGAACGCGAAGCCGACCGAGGACAGCGGGAGCACCGGAAGCGAGAACCGGACCTTCTTGACCAGGTTGGCGTTCCCGCTCACCGAACCCACGGCGGTCATCACGGCACCGTTGAAGAAGTTCCAGGCCAGCAGTCCGGACATCAGGTAGACGACGAAGTCGGTGATCCCGCTACCGAGCGCGATGACGAAGACGAAGTAGTACACCCCCATGATCACAAGCGGATTCAGCATCGACCAGGCGAAGCCGAGGGTCGAGTCCTTGTACTTGATCTTCAAGTCCTTGCGGACCAGGCCGACAAGCAGCTCCCAGCGCAGCCGGCTCTGTGCCGACGCGCGAAGCTGCGCGGTGGTCGAGGCCACGTCGACTGCCTTCCACACTGGTCTGAGGGGTTGATCCAAGTCTACTGGCGCGCCCGCCCTTCCCCGTCCCGCGCCGGGTCCTATCCTCCGGGGGTGACCGCTGTTTCCGGGACCGGGACCGGGACCGCGCCGGCACCGAGGCCCGAGCCGGCCCGCCCGCCGGCGGGAGACCGGGCAGCCGGCACCGAACTCGAGCTGACCCTCGCCGAGGTGGTCGTCGTCGGCTTGACCATTGCGGTGGCCGTGTTCGCCTGGATGTCGCTGCTGCTGCTCGACAACCACGTGGGGCGGCTCGGCTGGGTGTCGCTCACGACGGTCGGCGCGCTCGGCCTGCTCTTCGCCATCGCCGCGCTGGGCGGGCGCCGGCCGCGGATCCGGCTGGACGCCGGTGGCCTCGTCGTCGTCGCCTTCGTCGGGCTGGTCGCCGGCGTGTTCTTCTTCCCGGGATTCGACTACGGGGCCACCGACAAGGATCCCGGCGCCTACGTGGCGATCGGCGCGGCCTTCGCCCACCACGCCTCGTACTCGTTCCCCGACACGTTGGCTCGGCACGTGCCGGGACTCGTCGTGCAGACGATCGGTACCCGCTTCCCAGCGATCTTCATCCAACCGCACAACCTCGTGGTGCCGCAGTTCTACCACCTGTGGCCGGCGCTGCTCGCGATGGCGAACGACGTCCACGGGCTGGGCCTCGAGGTGCAGGTGGCGCCGTTCATCGGCGTCCTCGCCGCGTGCACCTTCGTCCTGCTGCTCCGTCGGGCCGTGCCCGGGCGGGCTTCGCTGCCGACCGCGGCGGTCGGCGGGCTGCTGCTAGCCACCAACATGCTCGAGGTCTGGCAGGCGAAGTACCCGACCACCGAGATCCTCGCCCAACTGATTTTCTTGTCCCTGCTGCTCTGCCTGGTCGTGTCGGTGCGCACCGGGTGGCGACCGGCGGCCGGGCTGGCCGGGATGCTGCTGGGCATCGGGTGGCTCGAACGCGCCGACATGCTGCTCCCGGTGGCCGTCGCGGTCGGCGTGGGGGCCGCGCTGGTGGCGCTGCGTCGGTGGGACTCGCGCTGCTGGTGGTTCGCGGCCGGCCTCGGGGTCACCCTGCCGCACGCGCTGTGGCAGGCCTATGCCGGCGCCCGGGCGTACACCTTGGGCAACGGCGTCCCGCATCTGAGCGTCGTTGTCGCCGGAACGGTCGCGGCCTTCGCGCTGGCCCTCCTGGTTCGGGCCTTTCGCCGGGCATCCGAGCGGTTGCCGGTGGTGCTCGGCCGGCGGAGCTGGCAGTTCGGGCTCGGCTTCGCCCTGTGTGCCGTGGCCCTGGTCCTGCTGGTCGTCGGCTTCTTGCGTCCGGCGCTGTTCGGGGCCAACTACGGCTACTACGGGACCCGGCTGGTCCGGACCTACAACGAGCAGAACCTGCACCGCCTGTCCTGGTTCCTCACCCTGCCGGGGTTCGCGGTCGCCGGGCTCGGTCTCGCCCTGGTGGCCCTGCGTCCCTGGCGGGCCAGTCTCTGGCTGCCGATCGTGCCGTTCCTGCTGATCGCCCCGATCTACGTCTACGACTCCCGCAACTCCTCCCGGCTGATGTGGTGGGGGCGCCGCTACATCCCCGAGGTCGTGCCCGGGCTGATCCTGCTGATCGCGGTCGCCCTCGGCGCGGCGCTCGTCTGGCGCGGCCGCCGCGGCCGCTTGCTCGCGATCCCGGCCCTGGCGGTGATCGGCTTCCTGCTCGTGACCTACGTCGACCAGTCCCGGCCGCTGCGCCACCACAACGAGTTCGCCGGGTCGTTCCAGGTCAGCGCGGAGATCGCCGCCACGGCGGGCACCCGGACCGGGGTCTACCTCTTCGAGTTCCCCGCGGCCTTCCGCGGCTGCTGCGCCACTCCCGAATACCTGTTCGGCGGTGCGGTCTGGCTGGAGCGCAATCAGTACGCGGCGCTGCTGCCCACCGACCCGGCCGCGGACGGTGCGGCGGTCCGCCGGGTCGTGTCCGGCATGCCGTCCAACCCGGTGTTCGTGGTCTGGTCGGGCACCAGCGAACCCAGCCAGATCAACGGTGTCTCGCTCGTGCGTGTCCGGCACATCACCGCTGAACTGCCGATGTGGGAAGAGTCCTACATCCACCGGCCGAGCCGACCGCGGACGCCCGTCCTGATCGACTTCACCGTCTGGCATGTCGTCGGGACCTGACCGAGCCCGGTTAGGCGGCTGGGTGCCGAGTGTGCAATTTCCGACACGGGCCCACGCTTGGACGCCGGCAAGAGGCGTCGGAAATTGCACACTCGCGGCTGGTCACGCCGTATCGAGGGGTTCCTGGCGGGGGTTAGGCTTCGGCGTCGATGTCGCCCGCCCGAGGAGTTCGCGTACCGGTGAGTGTTCCCGAGCCGATGGACCCTGACTCGACCCGGGCTTTCAACCGCGCGGGCTGGGACGCGGAATCGGCGGACGGGCGGATCGACGCGACCATCGTGCTGCCCTGCTACAACGAGGAATTGCACGTCGTCGCCGAGCTCGAGCGGATCACCGCGGCCATGGACGCCAGCGGCTACCGCTACGAGTTGCTCGCGATCGACGACGCCTCGACCGACTCGACGGCGGCGCTGCTCGAGACGGCCGCCGCGAGCCATCCCCGGCTGCACGTGCGGCGCTTCCACCGCAACGGTGGCTCCGGCACCGCCCGGCGGATCGGTACCGCCGAGGCCCGTGGCGACATCGTCGTCTGGACCGATGCGGACATGACCTATCCGAACGAGCGGATCCCGGAGTTCATCCGCTACCTCGAGGACAACCCCGAGGTCGATCAGGTGGTCGGTGCCCGCAAGAGCGAGGAGGGCACCTACAAGCTGCTCCGGGTGCCGGCGAAGTGGGCGGTCCGCAAGCTCGCCGAGTTCCTGTCCGACACCCGGATCCCCGACCTGAACTCGGGGCTGCGCGCCTTCCGTCGGGAAGTGTCGCTGCCCTACCTGCGGCTCTTGCCGCCCGGCTTCTCCTGTGTCACGACGATCACGTTGGCTTTCCTGTCCAACCAGCACGACGTCCACTACGTGCCGATCGACTATGCCAAGCGGTCGGGGACGTCGAAGTTCCATTTCGTCCGGGACGCCTACCGCTACATCCTCCAGGTCCTGCGGATGATCATGTATTTCAATCCGCTAAAGGTGCTCATGCCGCTGGCGCTTTGGCTGCTCGGCATCGGGGTGGTCAAGGTGGTCTACGACCTGATCGCCCACCCGGTGCGAATCGCGATCAACACGCTCCTGCTCCTGATGACCGGGTTCATCCTCGCGGCCATCGCGCTGCTCGCCGACCTGATCGTGCGCTCCCGGTCGGAATGACGTCCGGACACCGTGCGCCTCGCGATCGTCGGGCCGACCTTCCCGTATAAGGGCGGCGCCGCCCGCCACGTCACCGAGCTGGCCCACCGGCTGACGGCGGCCGGGCACCAGGTCTGCATCGAGTCCTGGCGGGCCCAGTACCCGAGACGGCTCTACCCCGGCCGGCAGACCGTCGATGTGCCGGAGTTCCCGACGTTCCCCGCGAGCCGCCGCGACCTGGCCTGGTACCGGCCGGACGGCTGGTGGCGAGTCGGTCGGCGGCTGGCCGGCTCGGTCGATGCGGTCGTCCTTGCCGTCTACTCCCCGGTGCAGGTGCCGCCCTATCTCGGGCTCCTGGCCGGACTGGGCCGGGGCGTGCCGGTGGTCGCCCTCGTCAACAACGTGCTCCCGCACGAGCGCCGGCCGGTCGACGTGGCCCTGGTGCGGTGGCTGCTCGGCCGGGTGACGTCGGTGTTCGTGCACTCCGCCGAGCAGGCCGCCCTGGCCCGGACCCTGACCCGCCGCCCGGTCCGTTGGGCGCCGCTGGCCCCGCACCTACCCGTCCCGGCCCAGCCCCTGCCGATCCCCGACGAGCCGTTCCGCCGGCTGCTGTTCTTCGGTCTGGTCCGCCCCTACAAGGGCCTCGATGTCCTGCTCCGCGCGCTCGCGGCGGGGCCGCCCGACGTCCGGCTCCGGGTGGCCGGGGAGTTCTGGGGCGGAACGGCCGAAACCGAGGCGCTGGTCGTCGAACTCGGGCTTGGCGCCAGGGTGGACCTGTACCCGGGCTACGTCCCGTCCGAGGACCTGCCGACCCGGTTCGCGGAGGTCGACGCGTTGGTCCTCCCCTACCGCGCGGCGACCGCCTCGCAGAACGCCTGGATCGCCCACCAGTTCGGTGTTCCGGTGATCGCGACACGCGCCGGCGCGCTCGCCGATCCGGTCCGGGACGGCGTGGACGGGCTGGTCTGCGCTGCGGATGACGTGGCCGACCTCACCCGGGCGATCACCCTGTTCTACACCGACGGTGAGGCGCTCCGGCTGCGCTCCGCGGTCCGCCCGGTCGATCCAGAGCCGATCTGGCAGCGCTACCTAGCCACCCTGCTCGACGGCGCCGAACCCCCCGGCCGTTAGAGGTACTCGAACAGCCAGTGCACGCCCCCCCGGGCGTAGCCGAGCGGTCGAACCGATCGCCCGGTCCGTCGCAGCGACTCGAAAAGGGCGCGCATCTCGTGATCCCGGTCGGGGAGCTCGTCGAAGTAGACCAGCGTGCCCGGGGCGAGGTGCGGCTCGAGCCAGCCCAGCACGGTCGCGGCGCTGGAGTACAGATCACAGTCGATGTTGACGACCAGCTGGTCGTGCTCGGGCGGGACGAATCCGGGCAGCGTCTCGTCGAACCAGCCGGCCACGAAGGAGACTCGGGGATCGTCGATCCGTGGCGGCCCGCCGGTGCGGAAGTGACCGTGCGGCGTCCCCGGCCGCCAGTCCTCCGGCAACCCCTCGAAGCTGTCGAAACCGACGAATCGCGCGTCCGGGGCGGAGAGGTGTTCGGCCCACCAGCGGATCGAGCGGCCCTCGAACACGCCGAACTCCAGGTAGAGCGGGTGCGTACCGTGCACCCGGGACAGGGCGGCATCGAACAGGTCGAAGTCGCGGGGGACCGCCGTCGGCGACACCGTCGGTTGGCCGGCCAGCCACGCGCCGAGCTCCAGGTAGCTGAGCACCGAGCGCAGGTTGGCCAGGTGCCGGCTGCCCAGGTGGCGACCGGTCCGCATCAGGCCGGTGCGGAGCAGCGTCATGGGCGTGCGGCTGCCCCGGACACCCATGCTCTCGGTCCTCACGATCGACGGTCCCCCCGCACCGCGAGGAGCATAGGACCGGGGCCCGGGAGGTAACCTGCCGGGCGGCTGCCGCAGGCAGACCGGGGCTGGGAGGAGGCTCGTGTGGTCGTCCGGGCCAAGGCCCCGCTTCGGCTGTCCTTCGCCGGTGGCGGCACCGACGTCGCGCCGTTTCCGCAGACCGAGGGCGGGGTCGTCCTGTCCGCGACCATCGACCGCTACGCCTACGGCTCGCTCGCTCCGCGCGACGACGGGCTGATCCAGATCGAGTCGGTGGATTTCGGGATGTCCCTCGAGATCCCGGTGTCCGACCAGATGGAACTTGACGGCAAGCTCGACCTCGTCAAGGCCGCCATCCGCCGGCTGGGCAGCGACGAACTTGCCGGGTACGACCTGGTGCTGCGTTCCAACGCGCCGCCGGGATCCGGGCTCGGCTCGTCCTCGACCATGATGGTGGCCCTCGTCGGGCTGCTCCGCGAGCACTACCGGCTCCAGCTCGACGAGTACGAGGTCGCCCAACTGGCCTACGTCATCGAACGCGAGGACCTGGGCATCCAGGGCGGCTACCAGGATCACTACGCGGCAACCTTCGGGGGCTTCAACTTCATCGAGTTCGGCGAGCGTGTCATCGTGAACCCGTTGCGGGTCCGCCGCGACATCATCAACGAGCTGGAGCTCAACCTGCTGCTCTGCTACACCGGCGTCACCCGGGAGTCGGCGAACATCATCGCCGACCAGACCGAGCGGCTGGCCGGGGGCGAATCGCAGACTCTGGACGGACTGCGCTCGCAGAAGCAGCTCGCGCTCACCATGAAAAGCGCGTTGCTCCGCGGGGAGTTGAACGAGTTCGGCGAGTTGCTCGGTGAGGCCTGGCAGCAGAAGAAGAAGATGTCCCCGATGATCTCGACCGCACACATCGAAGAGGTGTACGAGGTCGCGATGCGCAACGGCGCCCGGGGCGGGAAGGTAACCGGCGCCGGCGGCGGCGGCTACATCCTCTTCTACTGCGACTTCGCCCGCAAGCATCGGTTGGCGGAGGCACTCACCGACATCGGTGGCATGGTGACCGACTTCGCTTTCGACCTGAGGGGTCTCACCACATGGCGGCAGTGAGCGGGCCCGACCTGGTCCGCCGGCGGCTCACGGAGGCGGCCGACGTGACCTCCGCCATGCTCGCCGGCGGGCTCGGCGAGCAGACCGCCGACGCGGCCTCCCGTATCGTGGCCGCGCTGCGGGCCGGCGGAAAGGTGATCTTCTTCGGTAACGGCGGCTCGTCGATGGACGCCGGCCACCTGGCTGCCGAGCTGCTCGGCCGTTTCTACCGGGACCGGCCGGCGTTGCCGGCGCTTAGCCTGCCCGACGCGACCGCCGCGATGACCGCGATCGGCAACGACTACTCGTACGCGGACGTGTTCGCCCGGCAGCTCCGTGGCCTGGGCCGGGCCGGCGACGTGGCCGTGGGGCTGACGACGAGCGGCAACTCGGAGAACGTCGTCCGGGCGCTCACGGCGGCCCGCGAGCTCGGCATGCTCGCCATCGCGCTCACCGGCGCCGGAGGGGGTCGGGTGCGTGCCGCCGCGGACATATGTCTCGAGGTGCCGACCAGCGACACCCCGCGGGTGCAGGAGGCCTGCATGCATCTGGGGCACTCGATTTGCGAGATCGTCGAAGCGGAACTGTTCTGATCACGGAACCGCCCGAATTCACCACGGTGTTCCTCGACCGGGACGGAACGCTGAACGTCAAGGCTGCGGAGGGCGAATACATAACCGGCCCGGCGCAGTTGGTGACGTTGCCCGGCGCGATGGCTGCCGTTCGTCGGCTTAACGAGGCCGGTCGTCTCGTCATCCTCGTCAGTAACCAACGCGGGGTAGCGAGGGGACGGATGACCCTGGCCGACCTCGACGCGGTGCATGACCGGCTGGCCGAGCTCCTAGCCGCCGAGCACGCCCGCTTGGATGCGGTGTACGTCTGCCCGCACGATCTCGACGAATGCGACTGCCGCAAGCCGGCGCCAGGCATGTTGCTTCGGGCGGCCCGTGAGCATCCGGGGATCGATCTCGGCCGGGCGGTCATCGTGGGAGATGCCGAGAGCGACGTGGCCGCGGGGGCCGCGGCCGGGACCGCGACGATCCGGTTGGCATCCGGCCCGGTCGACACCCGTGCCGACCGGGTGATGCCCGACCTCGATGCCGCGGTGACCTGGATCCTGGGTTCATGACCGGCCGGCGGGACCTTCTTCGGCGGGTCGCCCGGGTTGTCTTCGTCCTCGGGGTGCTAGCCGCGCTCGGCCTCACTTTCGCGGTGCAGGGCCACCAGATCGGCCGGCGGTTCGGCCGACTGGGAGCCATGCCCGCGCTCGGGGCTTTCGTTGCCGTCCTCGGCGCGCTCGCGGCCAGCGGGTTGGCCTGGCGAGCCATCCTCGCCGATCTCGGCAGCCCGCTGAGGATCGTGCCGGCGGCCCGGATCGTCTTCGTCGGTCAGCTCGGCAAATACCTGCCGGGGAGCGTCTGGCCGATGCTCGCCCAGATGGAGCTCGGTCGCGACGCCGGTGTCCCGCGGGTCCGGGCGGCGACCGGCTACGTCGTCAGCACCGTGCTCACCGTCGTGACCGGGGGGGCGGTCGGAATTCTTGCCGTCCCCGCCCTGCTCGGCGGCCGGGGTTCCGGGCGTTACGCGCTTGCGCTGCTCGTGGTGCCGGCCGGGGTCGCGCTGCTGCACCCGGCCGTGGTCAACCGACTGCTCCGGCTGGCGCTGCGGCTCACCCGGCGCGGCGAGCTCGAGCGCGGGCTGTCCGCCGGGGGGTTGCTCCGGGCCGCCGGCTGGACGCTGGTCGCCGCCGGCTGCTACGGCCTTCAGGCATTCGCCCTCGCCGCCTCGATCGGCGGTGGGGACGGGGCCCGACTGCTTCCGCTGGCTGTCGGCGGGTACGCGCTCGCGTCGGTCGCCGGACTGCTGTTCGTCATCGCTCCGGCTGGGGCTGGGGTTCGCGAGGCCGTCCTCGTCGCCGTGCTCTCCACGGCCATGCCGGTAGCGGCCGCCACCGCCGTCGCGTTGGTCAGCCGGCTACTCGTCACCGCCGGGGACACGGTCGCGGCCGGTTCCGCGGCGCTGTCCGCACGGGCGGTGCTGCGGCGTGCCGCCGCCCGGGCCCCGGAGGCGCCGCTAGGGTGAAATCGGTCATGCCCTTCCGTGTCGCCGCGTTTCGCGCCCCCCTCGCCCGGCTGGGCGTTGGCACTGGCTTGCTGGTCGGCACTGTCTTGTTGGCCAGCACTGTCTTGCTGGCCGGGACGGCCACCGCTCAGGTCAGCGTCGACCAGGTCTTCCCCGCGCCGCCGAACGGTGTGTACACGTTCGACGGGCACGGGTTCGGTCACGGCCGCGGGCTCAACCAGTGGGGGGCGCAGGGGGCGGCATCGAGTGGGGTGAGCGTCGACGCGATCCTCGCTGCCTACTACCCCGGCACCACGCTCGCCGGCGACGGGGGCGACCCGAAAATCCGCGTGCATCTCCTCGAGCCCGGCCCGTCGGCACTGGAGGTTGTCGCCGCGACCGGTCTGCTGGCGACGGATGCGCACACCGGGAACCGCTACCCGCTGCCGACGACTATCGGGACGACCCACGTCCCGTTCTGGGAGATCACCCTCGACGCGGCCAGGCAGCAGTGCCTCGACTGGTTCGACGGCTCGAAGTGGAACTCGTGCTGGACCCCGACCGGCGCGACGACGAACCACTTCACCGGTCCGTTCGTGCTCACCAACACCGACACCGGCGTCCTCCGCCAGGTCTGGTCCCCGGCGAACACGCTGCACGACTTTCGCGGAAACCTGACCGCAGTGCAGCCCGGATTCGCGCCGGCCACGATCGCGACGGTGAACACGCTGCCGCTGGAGTCCTACGTCGACGGCGTGGTGCCCCGGGAGGCGATCTCGTCCTGGGACCCGGCGGCGCTCGAGGCCCAGGCCGTCGCGGCCCGCTCCTACGCGCTTTACCACGTCCTGATCTCCCCGGACTACACCGACTGGGACATCTGCGACACGACCGCCTGCCAGGTCTACGGCGGCAAGGAGGTCTACGACTCGGCCGGAAACCCGCAGTACGGCGAGGAGCCCAGCACCAATGCGGCGACGGCGGCGACGAATGGCCAGATCCTCGAGCAGACGGGCAAGGTCATCTTCGCCGAGTACTCGTCGTCGAACGGCGGCTGGTCGGTCGCCGGCAACCATCCCTACGAGCAGGCCCACGCGGATCCGTGGGACGCCATCGCGTCGCCGTACCACGCGTGGCAGCGCACCGTGACGGTGGCGCAGATCGAGGCCGACTACCCCTCGATCGGGCAGCTGCGCGACCTCACCGTGACCAGCCGCGACGGCAACGGGGACTGGGGCGGACGGGTGCTCGGCATGCGCCTCGACGGCAGCAAGGGCAGCCTCGACGTGGACGGGGGCAGCTTCGCGTTCGCCGCCGGACTGTTGACCAACTGGTGGAACGTGGACTCGGCGACCTATCCCTCCCAACTCCAGCCCGGGTCCACCCTCGCCGCGGTCTGGACCGGCTCGCAGGCCCTCACCCTGGTCGGCCTGGACACCTACGGCGGTGCCACGGCGATCGGCTGGAGCGATCCCGGCGGATGGTCCACCCCGGACCGGCTGGGCGGAAAGGTCACCGGCTCGCCGGCGGTCGGGGCCATCCAGGGTGGCCCGCTGTTCAGCGTCGAAGGCCCGGGCGGCGCGCTGTTCGCCCGCGCCATGTCCGGCGGCTGGCAATCCCTCGGCGGCAACCTCACCTCGTCGCCCGCGTCCACCGGGTGGGGGGGCGACCGGATCTCCGTGTTCGTCCGTGGCCCGGACGGGGCGCTGTACGAGCGGACCCGCAACGGATCCACCTGGTCGCGTTGGTACTCGCTGGCCGGCCAGTTGGCGCCCGGGACCGGGGCGGCGGCGGTGTCCACCGGCCCGGACCGGGTCAGCGTCTTCGTGCACGGGCCGCACGACGTCATCTGGGAGCGGGACTTCACGACGGCCGGGTGGGGCCCTTACGTCGACCTCCGTGCGCCGGTGACCGGTACCCCGGGGGCGGCGTCGCGCGGCGACGGTACGGTCACCGTCTTCGCCCGGCAGTCGAACGGCACGCTGTCGACCGCGACCGGGGTCCCCGGTAATCCAGGGAGGTGGATCTCCCTCGGCGGCAGCCTCAGCTCCGACCCGGCGGGCGCCGCTCCCGCCGGTGGAAACCGTACCGACGTCTTCGTCTGGGGGCCGGGCAACGCGGTGTTCCAGCGGACCCTCACCGGCCCCGGCTGGCAGCCGTGGCGCGAAGTCCAGCTGCCCTGACCGTGCGGGTGGCGGTCGTCGTGGAGCAGTGCCTCGCCCCGGTCCCGGGCGGGACCGGTCGCTACACCCGGGAGCTCGCCGGGGCGCTCGCCGCCATGGCCCCCGAGGGTGCCGCGGTCGGTGGCTGGGTGGCCTGGCGGCGCGATGTCCAAGGCGCATCGATCCGTGGAGTCGACGGCCCGCACCGGTTGCCCTTGCCGCGCCGCCCGCTGGCGCTCGCCTGGGGGAGCGGTCGCGGCCCCGGTCCGCGCGGCACCGTCGTGCACGCGCCGACGGTGCTCGCGCCGCCGCGCCGGGACACCCCCCTGGTCGTCACCGTTCACGACACGGTGGCCTGGACGATGCCGGAGGCGCTGACCGGTCACGGAGCGGCGTGGCACCGGCGGATGACCGAGCGGGCGCTGCGCGAAGCCGACGTCGTAATCGTGCCGACCGAGGCGGTGCGCCGGGAGCTCGCCGGCCATGCGACCGGCCCGGCCCGGGTCGAGATCGTCGGGGAGGGGGTTTCCGCGCCGTTCCTCGAGCTGCCGGACCCGGCCGAAGCGGCTCGTCGCGGTAACCGGCTAGGGCTGCCGTCGACCGGGTACTTCGTGACCCTTGCCACCCTCGAGCCGCGCAAAGGCCTCGACGTCGCGGTCGCGGCGTTCGCCGAGCGGATCGCGCCGCAACTTCCGCTGCTCGTCGTCGGCCAGCCCGGGTGGGGTGGGGTGGACCCGGCCGCGCTGGCCGCCCGGCACCGGCTCCCCGCCGACCGGGTGCGGGTCCTCGGCCGGCTCGACGACGCGGATCTGGCCGTCGTCCTCGCCGGTGCGGTGGCGTTGCTCATGCCGTCCCGGGCCGAGGGGTTCGGCCTGCCGGCGGTGGAGGCGATGTCGCTCGCCACCCCGGTCGTCGTCAGCGACATCCCGGCCCTGGTCGAGGTGACCGGCGGGTGCGCCCTCGTCGTCCCGGTCGGCGATCCGTTCGCCCTGGCTGACGCGACCCGCCGTCTGCTCGACGACGGAGATCTGCGTGATCGGCTGGCCCGCTCCGGTCGGGCCCGGTCCCGAACCTTCACCTGGGCCTCGACCGCCGCGCGGATGTGGGCGCTCTACACCGGACTGCTCCCGTCCGGCTGACCCGCGGGTCGCTGCCGCCAGCGCGCCGAGCGGCGTACGCTGACAGAGGCCGACCGCTGAGGATCGCAACGCGGCGGCCCGCAGGAGAGGAACGTTAGGTGGCGCCGCGCGTGCTCGTCGACGCGACCGCCGTCCCCGCTGACCGCGGTGGCGTCGGGCGTTATGTGGACGGGCTGATCGCCGCTCTCGGCCGCACCGATGCGAATCTGGCGATCGCCTGCCAGCGGGCCGACGCGGAGCGCTACGGCCGGCTCGCCCCGGGCGCCCGGATCGTCGCCGGCCCCGCGGCGATTGCGCACCGTCCGGCCCGGCTCGCCTGGGAGCAGACCGGGCTCCCACTGGTGGCCCAGCAGGTCGAGGCCGACGTGGTCCACTCACCGCATTACACGATGCCGCTGCGCGTCGCCCGACCCGTGGTCGTCACGATTCACGACGCCACGTTCTTCACCGAGCCGGACATGCACACCGCGGTCAAAGGAACGTTCTTCCGGTCCGCGACCCGCACCGCGTTGCGCCGTGCCACCCGGGTGATCGTCCCGTCGAAGGCGACCCGCGACGAGCTGGTCCGGGTGCTCGACGCGGACTCGACGAAGATCGACGTCGCCTATCACGGGGTGGACACCGAAACCTTCCACGTCCCCACCGACGCGGACAAGGCCAGACTCGCCAACCGCCTCGGCGTGCGTGGGTCCTACCTTGCCTTCCTCGGAATGCTCGAACCGCGGAAGAACGTTCCCAGCCTGATCCGTGGCTGGGTGCAGGCGGTCGCCGACCGCGACGACCCGCCGGCGCTCGTTCTGGCCGGCGGGACCGGATGGGACGACGACGTGGATGCGGCGATCGCCGAGGTGCCCTCACATCTGCGCGTACTGCGGCCGGGGTATCTGCACTTCAACGATCTGCCGGGTTTCCTCGGTGGCGCGCTGGTCGTCGCCTATCCGAGCCACGGCGAGGGATTCGGCCTGCCGGTGCTCGAGGCGATGGCCTGCGGCGCGCCGGTGCTCACCACCCACCGGCTATCGCTCCCGGAGGTCGGTGGCGACGCCGTCGCCTACACCGAACCGGATCCGACGTCGATCGGCGTGGCCCTGGCCGGATTGCTCGACGACCCGGGCCGGCGCCAGTCGCTCGGTGCCGCCGGCCTGTCCCGGGCCCGGGAGTTCACCTGGGCGGCCAGCGCCGAGGTGCACCAGGCCTCCTACGCCCGGGCCGTCGCGTCCTGACGGCGCCGCGCGCCCGGGTCGTCGTCGTCACCTACTGCTCCGGCGACTCACTCGACTCGTTCCTCGATTCCTTGGCGTCGGCGGCGGACCCGGCGGAACTCGAGGTGGTGGTCGCGGACAACGCCTCTACCGACGGAACGGCGGAACGGGCGGCGGCTCGTTCTGGGGTGGAAGTCCTGGCCACGGGGACCAACCTCGGGTATGGCCGGGCGGCCAACCTCGGGGCGGCCGGGACCGTCGCCGACTGGCTGCTCGTCGCCAACCCGGACATCGTGTTCACCCCCGACGCTCTCGACAGGTTGTTCGAGGCGACGTCCCGCTGGCCGCGGGCCGGCGCTTTCGGCCCGGCGATCCGCACCCCGGACGGCGACCTGTACCCGTCGGCCCGCGCCTTCCCTTCGCTCGGCCGCGGACTGGGGCACGCGGCGTTCGGATGGGTCTGGCCGGGGAATCCGTGGACCCGGGCCTACCGGCGGGAGGGCGGTCGCCCGGTCGAGGGGCCGGCCGGTTGGCTGTCCGGGTCCTGCCTGCTGCTCCGTCGGGATGCCTTCGAGGCGGTCGGAGGCTTCGACCCGGCCTACTTCATGTACTGCGAGGACATGGATCTGTGTCGACGGCTCGCCACCGCCGGTTGGTCGTCGGTGTACGTCCCGGCTGCGGTAGTCACGCACATCGGTGCGCACGCGACCCGGTTGCACTCGACCCGGATGCTCGCCGAGCACCACCGCTCGCTCCACCGTTACCTGTCCCGGCAGTACTCCGGCCGGCGTTACCTCTGGTTGCGTCCGCTGCTCGCGGCCGGGTTGGCCGTACGCTTCATCGCCGCGCTCGCGGTCGGGCGGATCCGCGAGGGCGCACGACCGACCCGGTCGGCCGACCTGCTCGAGGAGTGACCATCGACGCGATCCTGCTCGTCGGCGGCGAGGGCACCCGCCTGCGTCCACTCACCCTCACGACGCCGAAGCCGATGCTGCCGGTGGCCGGTGTCCCGCTCGTCGCGCATCAACTGGCTCGGGCCCGCGACGCCGGCATCGACCACGTCGTGCTCGCGACCTCGTACAAGGCCGAGCTGTTCGAGGCCGCTTTCGGCGACGGATCGGCGATGGGGCTAGAGCTCGAGTACGTCACCGAGGTCGAGCCGCTCGGCACGGGTGGCGGGATCCGCAACGTGCTCGACCGGCTGCGGGCCGCGCCGGAGGATCCGGTGGCGGTCTTCAACGGCGACGTCCTGTCCGCCCACGACCTGTCCGAGCAGATCCGCGTCCACGTCGCCGGTGGCGCGGCGGTCACCCTGCACCTGTCCGAGGTGAGCGACCCGCGGGCCTACGGCTGCGTTCCCACCGACCCGACCGGGCGGGTGACCGACTTTCTCGAGAAGACGCCGGATCCCGTCACCAACCGGATCAACGCCGGCTGCTACGTGTTCCGACGCGCGGTCATCGATTCGATCCCGGCCGGCCGGCCGGTCTCGGTGGAGCGGGAGACGTTCCCCGCGCTGCTGGCCGAGGGTGCGCTGCTCCTCGGGTTCCTCGACGCCGGGTACTGGCTCGACCTGGGCACGCCGGAGGCGTTCGTCCAGGGCAGCCGCGACATGGTCCGTGGGGTCATCGGATCGTCCGCGCTGACCGGGGAGCCGGGTGACTCGCTCGTGCTGGACGGCGCCTCGGTGGCGCCCGACGCTGCGGTCGTCGGCGGCTCGTGCGTCGGCGTCGGCGCCCGGGTCGGGCCGGGTGCGGTGGTCGACGGATCGGTCCTGTTCGCCGGTGCGTTCGTGGACGCGGGGGCGACGGTGCGTGACTCCGCGGTCGGCCGCGACGCCGTCGTCGGCACGGACGCGCTCGTCGAGGGTGCCGTGCTCGGCGACGGCGCGCACCTCGGGTCCGGAAACGAGTTGCTCCGCGGGGCCCGGTTGTGGCCCAGCGCGGTGATCGCCGACCGGTCGCTGCGGTTCTCGCCCGGCCCGTGACCGCAGCCGTACGCTTCCGGCCGGACGGCCCGCTGGACCTTCCGGCGACGCTGGGGGTGCTACGCCACGGGCCGGGCGATCCGACCTTCCGGATCGAGCCCACGGGCGCGGTGTGGCGGACCTGCCGGACCGCCGGCGGCCCGGCGACCCTGCGGCTGTCCGCGGCCGGCGGGGAGGTCGAGATCGCCGGCTGGGGCCCCGGGGCCGACCTCGCCCTCGACGGCGTGCCGGACCTGCTCGGCGCTCGCGACGATCCGGGCGCGTTCGTCGCTCACCACGCCCCGGTGCGGGCGGGGCTGCGCCGGCTCGTCGGATGGCGGGTAATCCGCACCGGCCTGGTCTTCGAGGCGCTGGTGCCGGCGGTGCTCGAACAGAAGGTGACCGCCCGCGAGGCGCACCGGGCATGGCGGCGGATCATCACCCGTTTCGGGGACCCGGCCCCGGGGCCGGCACCGGCCGGGATGCGGGTCGTCCCGTCCCCGGCGGCGTGGCTACGCCTGCCGTCCTGGGAGTGGCACCGGGCCGGTGTCGACTCCCGGCGGGCGGCGACGATCCGTGCGGTCGCGGCCCGAGCCGGGCGGCTCGAGGGCACCGCCGGGATGCCACCGGCCGAGGCGGCCCGCATGTTGCAGGTAGTGCCCGGCGTCGGTCGCTGGACGGCGGCCGAGGTGGGCCAGCGCGCCTATGGCGATGCCGACGCGGTGTCGGTCGGCGACCTGCACCTGCCCGGACTGGTCGGCTGGACGCTGATCGGTCGGCCCGTCGACGACGACGGGATGCTCGAGCTGCTCGAGCCGTACCGTCCGCAGCGCTACCGCGCGGTTCGGCTGCTCGAGGCGGTGGGGCGCAAACCGGCGTTCGGGCCGCGGGCGGCTCCGCGCGACTTCCGGATGATCTGACGGCGCGCCGCGCGCGGTCGGTCCCGCCGGGGTGTCAGGATCCCGACATGGCTCAGCTCGACGATCCCCGGCTGCTCACGGCCATGCGCAGCTATCTGCGGGCGATCGACGACTTCGCGCACGTCACCCGATCGGACGAGGTGGCGATCGTCGAGCGCGGCGACGCGGTCACGCTGGCGAAGTTGGCGCTGTGGCACCGGCTGGAGGAAGTCGGCTGGGTGTCGGCCGGGCACGATCAGCGCCAGACCAGGAACCCGGTCGGATCGCGGGGCGAGCGGACCGGCGCCGACCCGGCCGGCTGACCGACGGCGACGGCGCCGATCGGCGCCCAGTCCGCCGGGAGATCGAGGGAGTCCCGCACCAAGTCGGGACAGAACAGCGTGCTCGACACCCAGCAGGACCCGAGCTCCTCGGCCGCCAGGGCCACCATCAGGTTCTCCACCGCCGCGCCCATCGCGACCAGGAACATCGCGCGTTCGGCGTCGCGCCGACGCTCGTCCGGGTACTCGTGTGACCCGTCCGCGACGAGGCAGGGAACGACTACGAGCGGCGCCCGGCGGAGCAGGTCGCCGCGGCGCAACCGGGCTTCGATCGCGGTGTCGCTCAGGCCGTCACCGGCCAGATCCCGGCGCCACTCTCGGGCCATCGCGTCGAGCAGCCGGTCCCGGGTTCCCGGTCCGACGACGACGAACCGCCACGGGGTCGTGTGGTGCGGCGCGGGGGCGGTGAGCGCCGCCGCGATCGCCCGGTCCAGTGCCGCCGGGTCCACCGGTGCGTCCCGGAACTCGCGAATCGAACGGCGCGCGGTCACCGCGGCCTGCCGGGCCTCCGTCGTGCCGAGCCGGAACATGTCCTCCGCCTCCGGGCGGACCAGTGCGGCTGCGCCGAGGTCCGCGTCGTCCGTTACTTCCGGTCGGGGTAGCCCGCGGATCACCGCGACCGGGATCCCGCCGAGCTTGCCTTTTACGAGGTCGGCGGCGGCAGCGGCCTCGTCTGCGATCGCCGTCACCGTCACGTCCAGTGGCCGGCCGAACCGGTCGGGTCGGCCACGCTGATCGTCGAGTGCCGGCCGGCCCGACAGGCCCACGGCGACGTCGGTGAGACCGATCCGCCAGGGCCGCCCGAAGGTGTCCGAGACGATGACGTCGACGTCCACGCCAAGCCGGGCGGCGATGCCCGACCGGATCCTTCGGGCCGAGGCGTCCGGGTCCTCGGGGAGCAGCAGTACCCGTCCCGGTTCGACGTTCGACGCGTCCACACCCGCGGCGGCGACGACGAAACCGTGCCTGGTTACCACGATCCGCGTGTCGCCGCGTTGAGCGACGATACGAATCGTCTCGGCGTCGATGGCGTCAGCCCGCTCCCCGGTGAAGATCCGCCCTTCGGCCTTGCTCACGATCTTCGAGGTAACCACCAGCAGGTCGCCGTCCCGGAGCTCCGGCGCGGCCCGGGCGATCAGCGCGGCGAGGTCGTCGCCGGGCTGGACCTCCGGGATCCCGCCGACCCCCCAGATCTCCAGGCGCGGCGCGGTCATCGCCGGACCGCGGTCGCCAGCCCGAGCGCGGACTGCACCATCGCGGTCGTCGCCGCCAGGTCCCGCATGAGCAGCGGAACCGCCCGGGTTTCGATTCCGGCCGCCGCGAGCGGGTCGACGGCCTCGGCGTCCGCTTCGTCGACGAGCCACCCGTCGAGCAGGCCACCCGCCCGGCGGGAGCCGTAGCGGAGGCCGACCGCCTCGGCCGACGTCGCCACCCCCACCGCCGCGAGGCAGGCGTCAGCCATGCCGCGCACCGGCGCCCCGGCGATGATCGGGGACAGCCCGACGACGGGTGCCGCAGTGGCCTGAAGGGCCTCCCGGATCCCCGGGACGGCCAGGATCGCACCGATCGACACGATCGGGTTCGACGGGGCGAGCAGCACGATCCGGGCGGTGGCGATCGCCTCGAGGACCCCTGGTGCCGGCCGGGCGCGGTCGGCGCCGGCGAACCGGAAGCCGCCGGCCGGCGGCGCCGCCCGCTCCCGGATCCACCACTCCTGGAAATGCAGGTCGCGGCCGTTGACGAGCTGGACCCGGGTCTCCACCCGGTCGTCGGTCGCGGGGATGAGCCGGACCCCCGGCCGCCACCGCTCGCAGAGCCGGGCGGTGACCGCCGAGAGCGGCAGCCCGTCGCGCAGCCATTCGCTGCGCAGCAGGTGGGTCGCGAGGTCGCGATCGCCCAAGCCGAACCACACCCGCTCGTCCCCGTAGCCGGTCAGCTCGTCGCGGGCCGCGAACGTCTCCGCTTCCCGGCCCCAGCCGCGTTCCCGCGAGATCCCGCCGCCCAGCGTGTACATGACCGTGTCCAGATCCGGGCTGATCCGGAGGCCGAACAGGCTGATGTCGTCACCGACGTTGCCGATCACGGTGACCGGCGGATCCTGCGACGCGGCCCCGAACACCGCCCGGGCGCCGAGCAGGAAACGGCCCCCCCCGACCCCGCCGGCGAGCACCACAGCCCGCACGCCCATGCCGAGCATCGTCGCAGACCGGCCCGGTCCGGTGCCGCTCCCGGCCGGCCCCGGGGCGAGCCGACCGGCGAAACACCTCGCTCGCAGCGGACGCCGGGCCCTCCGCGGCGCTACTGTCCGTGCGAGTCTGCCGTATGGAGGGGGAGTGCTCGTGAACGCCGAGCCGGACCTGCTGCGCCGCATCGAGGAACTGGCCGCGATGGCCGGGTCGGCGGACGACGTCGAAGCCGCTGGCGTTGCCAGCGCGATCGACCGACTCCGGGTCGACCTGGCGGGCGTCCGCGCCGAGCTCGCCGAGCTCCGGGCCGCCCCCATCGACGAGCGGCTGGCCGCCCTCGAGGATTCCCTCGACGAGCTAATCGAGCGGCTGGAGGCGCTGACCCGGGACGGCGCCATGACGACCACCGCGGGGCTGACCGACCTTGCCGGGGACATCGCCGGGGTGTCCGAAACGCTGAGCGGCTCGCTCTCCGAGCTCGGGTCGGCCGTCGACCGCAGCCTGTCGGCCCTCGGTGGCTCGCTGACCCGGCTGCTGGAGCGGCAGGGTCCCGAGCTGGCCAGCCTCGTCGCCGAGGCCCGGGCCGGACTGGAGGCCGGCACCACCGACACCCTGGAGCGTCTACAGGCGGCCCTCGCCGCCGAGGTCGACGAGCAGGTCCGCCGGGTGGAGGCCGTCGGCGACGCGACCCGGGTGGGCGTCGACGAGGAGTTGTCCGCGCTGCGCACCGACCTTGCCGATGCCCTCGAAGAGGTCCGGGACCGGGTTGTCGAAACCGTGGAGACCACCGGGACCCGGACCCAGCTGGCTGCCCAGCAGCAGCTCGAGGAGCTTGCCGGGACGGTCGAGTCGGTTCGCACCGACATCGTCGGGGTGGCGGACGACACCCGACGGGGGATCAGCGCCGCGGCAACGTCGGTGGAAGCGGCGCTTCAGGGCGCCGGGCGTGACGCCCAGGGCGCGGTTGAGGCCGCGGTCGCCGACGCCAAGGCTGCGCTCGACGCGGCGGCCACGGAGACCCGGGCCGGACTCGACGCGGCCGGCGCCGGTTTGCGCGACGCGCTGGCCGACGTCCCGTCTGCGGTCCGCGGGTCGCTGGAGGGCCTCGTCGGGGAGATTCGCACCGGGTTCGCCGCCTTCGAGGCGGCCGGCGCCCAGCTCGAGGCGGTGAGCAGCCAGATCGGGCGGGTCGCCGACGAATCGGCCGCCCAGCGGGCCGATTGGCGAACCCAGGCCAGCCAGATCGTCGGCGAGATGCGCGTCGCGGCCGACGAGGCGCTCGCCGCTCTGCGGGCCGAGTCCGCCGCGGAAGTGGCCGCGCTGCGGGCCGTCGTCGAGGGGTCCACCGCGGCGGTCCGCTCGGTCACCGACGGGATCGGCTCCGGGGTCGACCGGTTGGCCGCTGCCGGAAGCGGACTGCTCGGCTACCTGGCCGAGCGGGACCGGATTCTCGAGGCCGAGCGGTACCGGGTGCTCCACGAGCTGCTCGACGAGTTCGCCGCCGGCCTTTCCGCGAAGGAGCGCACCGCGCTGTCCGAACGGTTGGGGGCGGCCCTGGAACGGCGGCGGGCGGCCCGCGATGCCGAACGCTGGCGGGCCGGCCCGGGCGCCAAGGCCCAGCCCGAGGCGCCCGAGCCACCCGACCTTGAGCTCTACCTGCCCGGCACCGGGCGACGCTCCGCCCGTTCGGCCCGATCCACGCCCGCCGAGCCGGCTGCCGCTGCTCCGGACGCATCGGCCCTGGTCTCGCGCAAGCGCACCCCGGGCCGGGTTCGCCCCGCCCCGTCCGCCGATCCGACGCCCCCCGCTGAGGACCCCGCGGTCCGGACCGCGACCGGGTCGGACAAGGCCGCGCCCGCGAAGGCCGCGCCGCGGAAGGCAGTACGGGGCAAGGCTGCCCCGTCGAAGGCTGCCCCGTCGAAGGCTGCCCCGTCGAAGGCGGAGCCAGCGAAGCCGGAGCCGTCGAAGGCGGAGCCAGCGAGGCGTGCGGTGGCTAAGCGTGGCGCAGCGACGGCAGGGCCGGCTAAGGCAGGGCCGGCGAAGGCAGGGCCGGCGAAGGCAGCGGCCGGTGGCGTGTCCGGCCTGCGCCGCGGTCGCGCCCGCGTCGAGGCGATGCCCGATGTTCCCAGTCCGGGTCCGGCGATCGACGCCGCAACCAGCCGACCGGGCCGGGTCCGCGGCCGCCGCTGACCGATTCAGGGTCCCGCACGGGCGGGATTCCGCCCGGCCGCGTGATCATGAGATCACGTTCCGTTGCTACATATCACGCCGAACCGCTTGACTGGCGGCTACGACGCGCGTGTAATTCCACTCGTGTCATTCCCCCTGCTGCGCATCCGTGACGGCGAGGACACGAGCCCGAACACGCTGCCCCCGCGATGGCAGCCGAGGTTCCTCGAGGAGACACCGTGAGCGACCTACCGGAAGACGCGGCGGAACTTGCGTGGCGGGGCGACGCCCTGTGCGCGGAGACTGATCCAGAGGCCTTCTTCCCGGAGAAGGGCGGATCCACCCGGGAGGCGAAGCGGGTCTGCGTCGGGTGCGAAGTGCGCGGCGCCTGCCTGGAGTACGCGCTCGCCCACGACGAGCGGTTCGGTATCTGGGGCGGCCTATCCGAGCGCGAACGCCGTCGGCTCAAGCGGCACGCGGTCTGACTTGCCCGCCGGCGTTGCGGATGCCGGTGATGCGGGCGCGTAGTCTGGGCGGCGTTTTCGGGGCCGGTGCCCCGGACCGGCCGCTGTCTCGTGGCAGCGCCCGGCGCCCCCCGAGCCGTCTGCGACCGCATGCCACCTCGTTCCCGCTTGGCCCACTCGCGTCACCTCGTCACCGCCGTCCTCGTCGCCCACGACGGGCAGCGGTGGCTGCCGGACGTGCTGGCCGCCATCGGGGCGCAGACTCGCGGCCCGCAACGCCTGGTCGCCGTCGACACCGGTAGCGAAGACGGCACCCACCAGCTGCTGATCGATCAGTTGGGCGAGTCCGCCGTTGTGGACCGCCCGCGGGACACGGGCTTCGGCGCAGCGATTCAGGCCGGGCTGGATGCCTTCGCCGGTGCTCCGGCATCGCCGCGATCCGCTCCGGGCGGGCAGGTCCGATGGCTGTGGTTGCTCCACGACGACAGCGCCCCTGAGCCCGGCGCCCTGGAGGCGTTGCTCGAGATGGCCGAGCAGGCGCCATCCGCGGACGTCATCGGCCCGAAATGCCTATCCTGGGACGGTCGCCACCTCATCGAGGTCGGAATCACGACCGACGGGACCGGCCACCGGGACACCGGCCTGGAGCGCCGAGAGCTCGACCAGGGCCAGCACGATGTGGTCCGGGACGTGCTCGCCGTCGGGTCCGCGGGGGCGTTGATCCGCGAGGAAACCTGGACCAGGCTCGGCGGCTTCGACCCCGCCCTGCCGTTGTTTCGCGACGACCTCGATTTCGGCTGGCGGGCGTGGCGCTCCGGCGGCCGGGTTGTCGTGGCGCCCGGTGCGGTGATCCGGCATGCCGCCGCCATGTCTCACGGCGAACGCCAGCCGGCCGTCGGCCACGCGGGCATCCGTCGCCTCGACCGCCGTGCGGCGCTGTTCACCGTGCTGGCGAACACCAGCCGCACCGGCCTGATCGCGGGCGCCCCCCGCCTCGCCCTCGGCAGCGTGCTGCGCTCGCTCGGCTTCCTGCTGGCCCGCCGGCCGGAGGCCGCATTGGACGAGCTGATCGCGTTCACCGACATCCTGACCCGGGCCGTCGGGATCGCCCGGGCGCGTCGGGCCCGCGCCGCGACCGCCACCACCCGCCGCCAGGACATCCGCCACCTGTTCCCCGGGCCGGCGGCCAGGGTCCGGGCCTATCGGGACGCGCTGGCCGCGCTCGCCGGCGAACCCGCGCCCACCGAATCGACCGACGGGGCCGGGTCGCCCGAGCCGACCGGGCGACGGTCCGGGACCCGACCGAGCCGGCGCAGGGCGCGGGTTGTCGAGACCGGGCCGGTCAGCGAGGACGTCGAGGAACTGGCCGGAGAGGGCGCCCGATGGCTTCGTCGGCTGCTCACCCGCCCAGTCGTCCTGCTGGGCTTTGGCCTGACCGCATCGGCGCTTGTCGCCGAGCGCCATCTGCTCGGCGGGACCTTGGCCGGGGGTCGGTTGCTGCCCGCGTCCGGCGGTGCCGGGGACCTGTGGGCGGGTTACCTTCGTGGCTGGCACGACATCGGCCTCGGGTCCACGACGCCCGCCCCGCCGTATCTGGCGGTGGTGGCCGTGGTGGCGACGTTGCTCGCCGGCAAGGCTTGGCTCGCCGTGGACCTCGTCCTTTTGGGCTGTGTCCCGCTCGGTGGGATCACCGCTTTCCGGGCGACCCGGCAGGTCACCCGGCAGACGTCGCTGCGGATCTGGGCGGCCTTGACATGGGCGACGCTGCCGGTGGCCACCGGCGCGATCGCCGGTGGGAGGCTCGACGTAGCAGTCTCGGTGATCCTGCTTCCGCCGCTGGCGGCCGGGATCGTGCGGTGCCTGCGCTACGACCCCCGGTTGATCGGCTGGCGGCCCGCCTTCGCCAGCGCACTGGGGCTCGGCGTGCTTGGCGCCTTCGCGCCGCTCGGTTATCTGCTGGTCGCCGCGGTCGTGGCGATCGGCTCGGTGGCGGCCGCGTTCTCCGGGGCCCCGGGCGCCGGCCCGCGGCGGGGGGTGGCCGGCCTCGTGGTCCTGCTCATCCCGCTGGGGTTGCTCGCCCCGTGGACGGGATACGTCGTGCGGCACCCTGCGGTTCTCCTCGCTGGCATCGGTGGACCAGATCCGGGAGCCCGCCCGGTGCTCGCACACCAGCTGATGCTCTTCGCTCCGGCCGGCAGTTCGGTCTCCGGGTGGTGGTTCCTCCCGCTCGTACTCGCCGGAATTGCCGCGTTCGCGCGCGCCGGCCGACTCGCCGTTGCCGGAGCGGCCTGGCTGGTCGCGCTCGCCGGACTCGGCACCGCTGTCTTCCTCCAGCGGGTGAATGCCGGCCTGCCGGCCGGGAGCAGCCGCGTCTGGCCCGGCGTCCCGGTCGCTGTCTACGCAGCGGGGGTGCTGGTTGCCGCACTGGTTGCCGCCGACGGGGTCGCGCAGCGGCTGGCCGGACGTGCCTTCAGCTGGCGGCAGATGGTCGCCGGCGTGCTGGCGGGGGCGTGCGCGGTGGTGCCGGTGGTCGCCACCCTTGCCTGGTGCCTGCGCGGAGCCGGCCGCCCGTTGGGACCTTCCCCCTCCCCGGCCACGCCCGCCTTCGTCACCGTCGAGGCTGCCGCCGGGCAGAGCCGGATCCTGGTCTTGACCCCCAGCCCGGACGGCAGCCTCGGGTACGCGCTGCTGCCGGCGGGGGATCCGACCAGCCTGGGTGCCGCAGAGGTAGTGCCGCGCCACCCGGACCCGGCCGGGCTCGCGGCGGCGATCGCCACTTTGGCGGCTGGCACCGGTGGGGCGGCGCTCCCGACCCTCGCCGCCGCCGACGTCGGATTCGTCGAGGTCACCGGTGCCGGTGGTGATCCGCGGGTCGCCGCCCTCGTCGCGGTCATCGGGGCGACGCCGGGTTTGAGCCGCCAGAGCCCCGGGGTGTGGTCGGTCACGCCAACTCCGGGGCCCTTGGTCGTCCTGGCCGACGGCTCGCCTTCGCCCCCGGTCGGAGCCGCGCGGCTCGACGGCGGGATGGTGCGGTTCCCCAATGGTCCGGCCGGGCGGCTACTCGTGCTGGCGGACTCGCGTGCGGCGGGTTGGACCGCGCGCAGCGGCGGCCGGTCGCTCCAGCCGGCCACCGCTTACGGATGGGCGCAGGCGTTCGCGCTGCCCGCGACGGGCGGCGCGGTGGTCATCGCGTTCCACGCGCCGGCGCGTTCGGCGTGGCTGGTCGCGGAGCTGGTCCTGACCGTGATCACCGTGTTCCTCGCCCTCCCCGTCGACACCCTTGGTAGGCGGGCCCTTGGCGAGCAGTACCCGCCGGACGCCGGCCCGGGGGAGGCCGGATGAACCGTCACCTGCTGGTCGGCACGGCGCTCGTTGCGGTCTTGGCCGGTGGCGTGGGTGCGGCCGATTCGGTCGGTCCGACCCGCTCGGTCGATATCCGGACGGCATCCGAGGTGCCGATCGCCGGGATCACCGAGATCTGCCCGGAGCTCGGCATCGAGGCCGGCCCGACCGCGTCGTTGACCGTGACCGCCGCGCCGGCTAGTGCCCGTGGAACCGGGGAGGTCGATATAGCCCAGCTCGGCGGGCGCCCGGTGCGCGTTCTCGGCGCCGCCGGCCCCGTCGCCTCGCTCGTCCCGACCGGTGTGCACGGGGCCGTGGTCACGGCTCGGGGACGGCTCGCTTCCGGACTCGAGGTCGAGGAGACCAGCCAGGTGGAGCAGGGACCCGGGCGAGCCTGGTTCGGTACCCGCTGCGTGGCTCCGGGGGGCGATCCCTACTTCGTGGACGCCTCGGGGGTCCTCGGCAACCGGGACGTGCTCGGGCTGTTCAATCCGGATCCGGCCACCGCGGTGGTCGATCTCCAGGCTTGGGGGCCGAACGGCCCGCTCGACCTCCCCGCGGCCCAGGGCATCCAGGTGGATGGAACCAGCCGCCTGATCATGCTCATCGATGCGATCGGTCCGAACCTCCCCTTGGTGGCGGTGCACGTCGTCACCCGAACCGGTCGGGTCGTCGCCGCGCTGTACGACCAGAGGTTGACCGGTCAGAATCCCCGGGGGATCGACTACCTGGCCCCGGCAGGGCCACCGTCGACCGACAGTGTGGTGCCGGGGTTCGTCGGGGGTGCGGGCTCGCGCTCGCTGGATCTGCTCGACCCCGACGCGACCGACGCGACCGTCACGGTGCACGTCCTCTCGGCCGACGGCAGCTTCGTCCCGTCCGGCCTCGAGCACGTGCTCGTCCGGGCCGGCACCACCGTGCGGGTCGACCTTGGCCGGGCGCTCGGCGGCCAGCCGGCCGGAGTCCGGGTCACCAGCGACGAACCGGTGGTGGCCGCCGGCTTCGAGAACCTCACTGCCCGCGGCCTGCCGTACGCCGACGTGTGCTACACCGCGGCCGCGCCGGCGCTTTCCGGGCCGACCCCGGTGAGCGAGATCGCGTCCGGGAGCGTCACGTCGAGCTCCCTCGTGCTCAGCGCGCCCGGGCCGGCCGCCCAGGTGACGATCGACGTCATCGGTGGCCGGTCTCGGACGGTCACCGTGCCGGCCGGCGGGACCGTGTCGGTGGAGGTGTCCGGCCTGCTCCGGCCCCACGCGCGGACCGGGGGCCTGGTAGCGACCCCCTTGCCCGGCAGCGGCCCGGTCTACGCCGCCCGGGAGATCTACGAGGCCGGGGCCCAGGGCCCGCTGATCACCCTGCTTCCGCTGGTGACCCCGGTGCGCACGGTGAGCGTCCCGGCCGTCGTGCTGGATCTCCAGGTCGGCGCCGCCGGCTGATCGGCCGGCTCAGCTCTCGTCGGCGTAGCCGGGGTCGACCGTGTCCGGGTCGACGCCAAGGAACCGGGCTACCGCTTCGACGACCACCTCGTGCGCGAGGTCGGCGAGGTCGGCGAGGTCCGCGGCCCGAAGCTCGAGCGGCCGCCGGTAGACCACGATCTGCGGCGCCGACCCCGGCCGCCGGATGATCCGGGCCAGCGGCACCCCACCCGAGTCGATGTCGTCATCGCTGATTTCGTCGCCCGGGACGGGCACGTCCTCGACCACGAATTCGACCTGCGCAAGCTGGCTCGCCCACCGGTCCTCCAGGTGGTGGATCGCGTGCTCCACGACCTCGTCGAAGGCATCGGCGCGGGTCTGGGCGAGCGGCACCCGCGCGGCGGCGAGCGGCCCGCGGACCCCGCGGCCATGCCGGTCGCGGCGCCGTCCAGGACGTTCCGAAGGGCTCATCGGCGCAGGGTACGACGCCCCCGGGAATCCGGCTCCCCGACGACACGGGGCCACGGTGGTGGCCGTGGCGCCTCCGGGTGGCTACGGTTGCCGCTCGTGAGCCCTCTGCGTCGCTGCTCGCGGACCGCCTGTGGCCGGGCTGCCACGGCCACGCTCACCTACGTCTACGCCGACTCCACCGCCGTCGTCGGGCCGCTGGCGGCCTACGCCGAGCCGCACTGCTACGACCTCTGCGACGAGCACGCTTCGCGGCTAACCGCCCCGCGAGGTTGGGAGGTCGTCCGGCTCCCCCTCGCCGACGGGCTGCCTGTGCCGACCAGCGACGATCTGGAGGCACTAGCGATCGCGGTTCGGGAGGCCGCTCGACCGACGCCTGCGGCGTCTCCCGAACCCCTCGGCGGCGAGGTCGGGCGCAGGGGTCACCTCCGGGTGCTGCGCCCGCCGTCCTGAATGGGCGATTTGCACCGACACGCCCGATTCTCAAGCTGCTCACCCGTTTGGCCGAACTGTGGATGACAGCACCCCGTCGCTCACCGGGAGAACAGATGTCCACATCAGCCACTTCGCTCACCCGTAAGGGTGCCCGCACGGGCGCGACCTGCGCCTCCTGCGCCAGCAGCCGGCTAACCGAACTGGCGATGACGTTGACCGACGGTAGCCCCGTGCGGTTCGTCTCCTGCCACAACTGTGAGCACCGGACCTGGTCCCAGGACGGCGATCCGATGGGATTCGACGCGGTCCTGACGAAGACCCGTAAGAACCGATAGCTGGCAGGCCGCCCCTGACGGGCCACTAGGCTCGGACGGGTGCGCGACCTGTCCGGCATCGTCAAGGCATACGACATCCGTGGCGTAGTGCCCGACGAACTCGACGAGGACGTAGCCAGGTCGGTCGGCGCCGCCTTCGCCGCCTTCACGGGTGCCCCCCGGCTGATCACAGCCCACGACATGCGGCCATCCTCGGCCCCGCTCGCGGCGGCGTTCGCCGCGGGTGCGACCGCTCAGGGCGCCGACGTTGTCGCCGCCGGGCTCGCCTCGACCGATCTTCTCTATTTCGCCTCCGGGTATCTTGACGCCCCCGGAGCGATGTTCACGGCGAGCCACAACCCGGCCCGCTACAACGGGATCAAGCTCTGCCGGGCCGGCGCAGCGCCGGTCGGGCAAGACAGCGGGCTCGCCGAGATTCGCCGGATGGCCGAACAGGGGTCGCCGCCGCATGACGGGCCGCGCGGTGGGGTCGAGGAGCAGGACCTGCTCGGCCCGTATGCGGACTACTTGCGGGGGCTTGTCGATCTGCGTGGGATCCGTCGGCTCGACGTCGCGGTCGACGCCGGAAACGGGATGGCTGGGCTGACCGTGCCGCAAGTCCTCGCCGGCCTCCCGGTGCACCTGCGGCCCCTGTACTTCGAGCTGGACGGCAACTTCCCGAACCACGAGGCGAATCCCCTGGATCCGAAGAACCTTGTCGACCTCCAGCACCTGGTCCGCGAGACCGGAGCGGACGTCGGTCTGGCCTTCGATGGCGACGCCGACCGGTGCTTCGTCGTCGACGAGCGCGGCGAGCCGGTCCCGCCGTCGACGATCACGGCACTGGTCGCGGCGCGTGAGTTGGAGCGCGAGCCGGGCGCGACCGTCATCTACAACCTCATCACCTCGCGGGCCGTGCCGGAGATCGTCCGGGAGCACGGTGGTGTCCCGGTGCGGACCCGGGTCGGCCACTCATTCATCAAGGCCGAGATGGCGACCACCGGGGCGATCTTCGGCGGAGAGCATTCGGCGCACTACTACTTCCGGAACTTCTGGGGGGCCGACACCGGCATGCTCGCCGCCCTGCACGTGCTTGCCGCGCTCGGCGAGCAGGGCCGGCCGCTCTCGGAACTGCTTGCCGAATACAGCCGTTATGCCGCTTCGGGCGAGATCAATACCGAGGTTGGCGAGCCGGCCGCAACGGTGGCCGCGCTCGAGCGTTCCTTCGGATCGCGTCCCGGGGTCACCCTCGACCGGCTCGACGGATTGACAGTGACCGCCGCCACCTGGTGGTTCAATGTCCGCCCCTCGAACACTGAGCCGCTGCTGCGCCTCAACGTCGAGGCCGACGATGAGGCGACGATGATGCGCGTGCGCGACGAGGTGCTCGCGCTGATCCGCACGTGACCGGCCCGGAAGGACGCCCGCGATGAACCTCGACCCCAGCCTGCTGGAGATCCTGGCCTGCCCGGACTGCCATGCGCCGCTTCGGGTGGACGACGATGCCAGCGAGCTGGTGTGCACCGGTTGTGGTCTCGCCTACCCGGTCCGCGACGACATCCCGGTCCTCCTCGTCGACGAGGCACGTCGCCCCGATCCGCCCCGGTGACCCCCTCGCTCGGTACGGTCGACGAGCGCCGGTTGGACGATCCAACCGCGCTCCAGGCGGCCGATCCCGGCCGGATGCTGCTTGCCGTGGCCAGCTCCGCCGCGCAGATCCGCGAGGCGCAGTCTCGGGTGGCCGACTCCGAGTTGGGCCGGCTGGCCGCCGACCCCAGGCCGCGGGCTGTCGTCGTCGTCGGCATGGGGGGCTCAGCCATCGCCGGGGACGTGCTCAGCGCCGTCGTCGGACTGGGAAGTCCGCTGCCGATCATCGTCCATCGAGGCTTCGGCCTGCCGGCCTGGGTGGGGCCGGTCGATGTGGTGGCCGCCGTGTCCTGCTCGGGGCGCACCGAGGAGACGCTTTCGGCGGCCGAGGAGGCGTTGCGCCGGGGGGCCCAGCTGGTCGGGGTCGGAGCGCCGGACTCGCCGCTGGCCGCCCTGGTCGCGGCCGCGCGGGGGCCTTACGTCGGCATCGACGTCGCGGGACGGATGCCGCGCGCATCACTTTGGGCGCTGTCGGTGCCGTTGCTGCTGATCGCCACCCACCTCGGTCTGGTCGCATTGCCTGCGGCGGCTTTCGAAGCTGCGGCCGAACGGCTCGAGTTGATCGCCCAGCGTTGCCGCCCCGACAGCGACAGCTTCCTCAACCCGGGCAAGGCGCTAGCCCTCGATCTGGCTGGTTCGCTGCCGATCGTCTGGGGGACGTCTCCGCTGGGCGGGGTGGCGGCCCAGCGGTTGGCGGCGCAGCTCGCCGAGAACGCGAAGTACCCCGCATTGGCGGGTGTGCTCCCCGAAGCCGGGCACAACCAGGTGGTCACGTTCGACGGTCCCTACGCCGCCGGGGATTCTGCGGACTTCTTCCGTGATCGCGCCGAGGACGACGAGCGGTTGCGGCTGCGGCTCGTGCTGCTCCGCGACCTGGAGGAGCATCCGCGAGTTGCTGGACGGGCGGACGCTGTACGCGACCTGGCCCAAGCGCGGGGTATCCCGGTGAGCGCGATCGCTGCCGAGGGAGCCGGCCCGTTGGAGCGGCTCGCATCTTTGATCGCGGTCGTGGACTTCGCCTCGGTTTATCTGGCCCTGCTGCTCGGTATCGATCCCAGCCCGGTCGGCCCGATCGACGAGCTCAAGGCCCGGCTCAGCGGCTGACCGACTCCTCACCGGAGAGCAGTCGACGCGCCTTTGCCGCGTCGAAGTCGAGGGCGGCGATCGGAGCCGGAGCGAGTCGATGCGCGAGCCCTCCGAGCCTGCGGACCGCAGCCTCGACATCGGAGTCCGCCAGCACCCGAAGGGCGAACGAGAGCGCCTTCGGGGTGACGTCGAAGCGAGCTTCGAGCTGCCCGGCCAGGGCCGCGGCGGCCAGTTCCTGGTCGCCGTAGACCCGGCGGCCGCCACCGCGGCGTGGCGCCGGGAGCAGCCCGAGTGACTCCCGGTAGCGCAGCATGCGGGCGGTGCTGCCCAGCACCCGGGCCGCCTGTGTGATCGTCACGGACTCGAGCATGGCCCATCTTAACAATTCTGTGTCAAGAGAATTTGACAGGCCGCCGGCCGGCCCGGGAACCTGGCTCCTGCCCGCACTCGAGACCGAGGAGCCCGCCGGAATGACCGACCTGCCCAAGCACGACATCGCCGACCCCGCCCTAGCCGACAAGGGCCGGTTGCGGATCGAATGGGCCGAGCGGTCCATGCCGGTACTTCGCCAGATCAGCGAGCGGTTCGCCGCGAGCCGGCCGTTCGACGGCATTCGGGTCGCCGCCTGCATGCACGTGACGACGGAGACCGCGAATCTCGTTCGCGCGCTGCAGGCCGGCGGCGCGGAGGTGCATCTGTCGGCATCGAACCCGCTGTCCACCCAGGACGACACCGCTGCCGCCCTCGTCGAGCACTACGGGGTGTCGGTCTTCGCGCGCAACGCGGTCGACCGGGACGGCTATTACGCCCACATCAACGCGGCGCTCGACTGCCAGCCGCATGTCGTCATGGATGACGGCTGTGACCTCGTCAACACCCTGCACACGAGCCGGCGGGAGCTCCTCGACGGCATTCTCGGTGGTTGTGAGGAAACCACCACCGGGGTCATCCGGCTCCGCCAGATGGCGAAGGACGACGCGCTTCGCTTCCCGATGGTCGCGGTCAACGACACCGACACCAAGCACATGTTCGACAACCGTTACGGGACCGGGCAGTCCACCCTCGACGCGGTGTTCCGGGCGACGAACACGCTGCTCGCCGGCAAGAACGTCGTGGTGGCGGGCTACGGATACTGCGGCAAAGGCGTCGCCTCGCGTGCCAAGGGCATGGGATCGCACGTCATCGTCACCGAGATCGACCCGACCAAGGCGCTCGACGCGACGATGGAGGGATTCCAGGTCCTGCCGATGGCTGAGGCGGCCAGGGTCGGCGACGTCTTCCTCACCGTCACCGGCAACCGGGATGTGCTCCGCGCTGAGCATTTCGCGGTCATGAAGGATGGGGCGATCCTCGCCAACTCCGGGCACTTCGACATCGAGATCGACGTCCGGGCGCTGGAGGCGGCGTGTGTGGAGCGCCGGGACAAGATCCGTCACCAGACCGACGAGTACGTGATGGCCGACGGCAGGCGGCTCCTGCTGCTGGCTGAGGGCCGATTGGTCAACCTGGGCGCGGCCGAAGGTCACCCGGCGGCGGTCATGGACATGTCCTTTGCCGACCAGGCACTCACGGCGGAATGGCTCATCGAGCACGCGAAGGAGCTAAGCCCAGGGGTCTACGAGGTTCCTGAGCGCATCGACAAGGAGGTCGCCCGGCTCAAGCTTGCCGCGATGGGCGTCACCCTGGACGTGCTCACCCCCGAGCAGGAGGCCTATCTCAACTCGTGGGAGCAGGGCTCCTGACCGTCGGGTCGGTGGACGTGCCCGGCAACCGGGCGGCGAGGTTCTCCAGGCGGATTCGTTGGTCCACGTAGAGCACCGCCTGCACGGCCATGGGAAACGGCGCGGTGACCGTGGCGAGCACCACGTCCAGGACCAACGGGATCTGCTGGACCAGCGGTGCCGGTCTGATCGTCGAGGGCAGCCAGTTGCCGAGCAGTGCCAGTTCGATCGGTAGCCGTACCGCGTAGGTTGCCAGCGCCGCGAGGCCGGTCGCCAGCGTCCGGATCGTCCACACCCTGGCCAGGGCGGATCGGGTGAGTCGCCAGCTGCGCCCCAGTGATCCGAAGACGCCGCCGCGCTCCAAGACCAGCGCGGGGACGGCGAGCGCCCAACCCCCGGACAGAATCGGCCAGCCGAGCACCGGGACGAGCACGGTGACTGCCCGGGCCGTCAGGCCTAGGCCGGCGAGGCGCGGCAAGTCCGGGAGTATCCGGGACCACGCCGCGCGCGGTGTCGTTCGACCGCCGACCACCGCGTCGGCCACGATCGCGGTAACCGCCGCCATCAGCCAGGTGGTAAGCACGGTCTGCACGATGAAACCCAGCCCGGCGTAGCCCAGCAACCGCTCCCACAGCGATAGCGGGTTCGCGAGGGTGGGCGAAGCCGGGGCCTGCAGCACGGTCACGATCAGCCGATCCGTGCCTACACCCAGGACCGCGACGATGGCGGAAAGGGCGTAGACGGACCGTGGCTGCTCGCGCAGCACGGCGAGTCCGGCGGCGAGAATCTCGCCGCCGGTGAGCGGGCGCAGGGGGATGATCCCCCGCCGATCCGGGTCCCGTGGTGGGCCCCACCGGTCCGATTCCATCCGCGTCACCCCCATCGCGCCCCATGCTGGCGGCCTGGCGGGCACCCCGGAGCAGACTGTCCACATGTCCCTGCCGCGACGACCCGTTCGGTGGCAGGCCGATCCGCCGGCGGTCGTGCTCCTCGACCAGAGCCGGCTCCCGGGGGAGGAGGTCGAGGTCGTTTGCACCGACGTCGACCAGCTCGTCGAGGCGATCCGGCGACTTGCGGTACGCGGGGCGCCGCTGCTCGGTGTCGTCGGCGCCTACGGCGTCGCGCTGGCGGCGCTCACCGGCGGCGACGTGACGGCCGCGGCCGGCTGCCTCGCGGGCGCTCGTCCCACAGCGATAAACCTGCCTCGAGCAGTGGCGGTCGTCGCCGAGGCGCACCGACGATCCGATCGCGACCCAGGGGCAGCACTACTCGCGGCCGTCGAGGTCGAGGCGGCCGAGGTCGCCGACGCGGAGCGGCTCGTGGCGGCCGGCGTTCCGCTCGTGCCCGCCGGCGCGCGGATCCTCACCCATTGCAACACCGGCGAACTGGTTAGCGCTGGACCGGGCACGGCATTTGGAATTGTCGCGGCGGCGCACCGCCGCGACGGGGTGGAAATGTTGTGGATCGACGAGACCCGCCCGTTGCTGCAGGGATCGCGGCTCACGGCGTACGAGGCCGGCCGAGCCGGGATTCCCCACTCCGTCCTTCCAGATGCGGCGGCCGGCAGCCTGTTCAGCCGTGGCCTGGTCGACCTTGTCCTGGTCGGTGCGGACCGGATCGCCGCCGATGGCAGCATCGCGAACAAGATCGGTACCTATCCGTTGGCCGTCCTTGCCCACCGGCACGGCGTGCCATTTCTCGTCGCGGCGCCGACCAGCACGGTCGATCTCCAGACCGCCTGCGGCGCGGACATCCCGGTCGAGGAGCGCCCGGGCAGCGAAGTTCTTACGCTCGGTGGCTGTCGGATCGCCCCGCTCGATTGCCCGGCCTACAACCCCGCTTTCGACGTGACGCCTCCGGAGCTTGTCACCGCGTTGGTGACCGAACGCGGCGTCCTCGCCCCGCTGGACGCGGCTGGGCTCGCTGAACACTGCCGGCCGGCCGAGGCTCGGCCCTGACTTCCTGTTGTGCGCGCCCGCGTCCGCGTCCGGATGCGACGATGAGCCCGTGAAGATCCGGACGCTCGTTGTCGATGACGACCACGCGCTCGCCGAAATGCTCGGCATCGTTCTGCGTGGCGAGGGCTACGAGACGGCGTTCGTCGCGCACGGTGACCATGCCCTGCAGGCGTTCCGCGATTTCAAGCCGGACCTCGTCCTGCTCGACGTCATGCTGCCGGGCACCGACGGGGTCGAGGTCTGCCGGCAGATCCGCGCCGAAGCATCCACGCCGATCATCATGCTGACCGCCCGTGGCGACACGGTCGACGTTGTGCTCGGCCTGGAGTCGGGCGCCGACGACTACATCGTAAAGCCGTTCAAGCCGAAGGAACTGGTCGCGCGGGTCCGAACCCGGCTGCGCCCTCGGGCCGATCCGGCGCCGGAATTTCTCACCATCGGGGACGTCACGATCGACGTGGCTGGGCATGTGGTTAGCCGGGACGGGCAACCACTTCCGCTAACCCCGCTCGAGTTCGATCTGGTGACCGCGCTGGCCCGCAAGCCGCGGCAGGTCTTCACCCGTGAGGCTTTGCTCGAGCAGGTCTGGGGATATCGGCACGTCGCGGACACCCGGCTGGTCAACGTCCACGTCCAGCGGTTGCGCTCGAAGATCGAGCGTGATCCCGAGCATCCGGAAACCGTTGTCACCGTACGGGGAGTCGGCTACAAGGCCGGGCCCCCGTGACCGAGGCGACGGGCCTTCCGGTGGCGCTACCCGCGCCGGGGCCCGGCAGGCTACCGGCCGCCCTGCTGCTCTGGGCCCGGTCCGTGGCCGGGCTGGTGGCGCGGGTGCTGGCGCCGGCGCTGCTGCGCTGGCGACGTTCGTTGCAGATGCGAGTCGCCGTCACGACGCTGATCTTGTCCACCGTCGTGGTTGCGCTACTCGGGGTCACGCTGCTCAACGTCGTTACCCACGGCCTGCTCACCGATAAGACCCGATCGGCTCTCAGCGAACTTCGGACCGGGACCCAGACCGTGCAGTCCCAACTGCTCGCCGCGGAGTCCGCCAACTCGGCGACGGTCACTGCCGCTGCGCAGCAGGCCGCCCAGGACCTCGGCCAGATCGGTCAGTCCGCGGCGGACAGTTTCGCCGTGCAGCTGTCCTCGTCGGAGAGCAACGGGTTCCGCTTCGGCGGTATCGATTCGGGCATCCCGAACCGGTTGCGCCGGGTGGTCGCCGGTGGCTCAGGGCAGGAGGCGTACACCTACACCGAGTTGCAGTACGCGGACGGGACGGCGGTCCCGGGCCTGGTAGTCGGGGCGCAGATTGCGATCCCGGCGGCCGGCGGCTACCAGCTGTACTACTCCTTTCCGCTCGGCCAGGAAGCACAGACCGTGCAGCTGGTCCGGAGCACCTTGCTCTTCGTCGGGCTCGCCCTGGTCTTGCTCCTAGTCGCGATCGCCGCGATCGTCACCCGTCAGGTTGTCACTCCGGTCCGGTTGGCGGCGCGCACCGCCGAGCGGCTCGCGGCTGGCCGGCTCGAGGAGCGGATGGCGGTCCGCGGTCAGGACGACCTGGCCCGCCTGGCCACATCCTTCAATCGGATGGCGGCAAACCTGCAGAGCCAGATTCGCCGGTTGGAGAACCTGTCCCGACTTCAGCGCCGTTTCGTCGCGGACGTGTCGCACGAGTTGCGCACCCCGTTGACGACTGTTCGGATGGCGGCCGACGTCCTGCACGCCGAGCGGAGCGGTTTCCCTGGCGAAGCCGGCCGCGCCGCCGAACTGCTGCAGACGCAGCTCGACCGGTTCGAGACCCTGCTTGCGGATCTACTCGAGATCAGCCGGCACGACGCTGGGGCGGCCATCCTCGACTCCGAGCCCGTCGACCTGCGTGGGCTGCTCGAGCGGTTGGCGGAGAACGCCGATCCGCTGGCTCAGCGGCGCGGGTGCAAGCTGCGGCTGCGCCTGCCCGACTCACCGGTGATCGCCGAGATCGACACGCGCCGGATCGAGCGGGTTCTGCGCAATCTGGTGACGAACGCTATCGAGCACGGCGACGGCGGTGATGTCGAGATCGAATTGGCCGGCAGCGCCACGGCCGCGGCAATCCTCGTCGCTGACCATGGTGCCGGGCTCAACCCCGGGGAATCCTCACTGGTCTTCAACCGATTCTGGCGGGGCGATCCCTCCCGGGCCCGGACCACCGGCGGGAGTGGACTCGGCTTGGCGATCGCGTTGGAGGATGCTCGATTGCACGGCGGCTGGCTGCAGGCCTGGGGCGAACCCGGTCGTGGCTCTCGGTTCCGCCTCAGCCTCCCGCGCCGGGCCGGTGACGTTCTGCGGGTTTCGCCGCTGCCGCTCATTGCCGACGACGTCGAAGGTGCCGCGCCCGCGGACCCGAGGGCCACGGCTCCACCGGTGGCCGGGTGGCCCGGTGCCTAGCCACGCGGCGGCCCGGGCGGCCTGTTCCGTACTCGCTGTTGCCGCTCTGGGCGGCTGCGCGAGCATCCCGAACGATGGGCCGGTCACCATTGTCTCGGCTGCTGCCGACTCGAGGGTGACCGAGACGGTCTTCGCGGCCCCGCCGAGTCCCGGTGAGAATCCGCACGACATCGTGCAGGGCTTCCTCAACGCCTCGGCCGTGTCGGGAGGGGGCCACCCGGTGGCCCGCGACTATCTCACCAGTTTCGGCAGCGCCGCGTGGCAGGACAGCGGATCGGTTCGGATCTACGACCAGGCGTCCTTGACCATCTCCCCTCTCATAGCTGGCATTGTGACGGTCACCGCGTCCTTGGTGGCGACCATCGACGACCGTGGGGACTACACGCCGGCCGGCGGCTCGATGGTCCTGCACCTGCCCCTGGTCCAGGAGAAGCGGCAGTGGCGAATCGCGGCGGTGCCGGCCGGGCTCGTGGTGTCGTCCGACTTCTTCCAGACCTTCAACCCGGTCGACGTCTACTTCCTCGATCCGACGGGGCGGGTGCTCGTGCCAGTCCCGATCCGGCTCCAGGTGAGCGACCCGGATCTCGTCACGGCCACCGTCCGCGCCCTGTTGGCGGGCCCTACCCCGAGATACGCCGGCGCGGTGACTACGGAAGTGCCGGCCGGGACCGCCCTGGCCGGGCCGGTCAGCGTCGGAGGTAACGTCGCCCGCGTTGATCTCGCCGGCGCGCACCTGGGCGACTTGCCTCGCTTGCGGGTCTTCGTCGCGGAGCTCGTGTGGACGTTGGGCCAGTTCGGCATAACCGAAGTCCGGGTGACCGCGAATGGCACCCCCGTGGACGTTCCGGGGACGCTCGCGGCCAATGCGAGCTTCGACCCCGACGTGGTGAGCGCTCCGGCCGGCTTCGCCGTCATCGGAGGAGCCCTCCGCCGGCTGGCCGGCCACAGTCCGGCCGCCGTGCCAGGAACAGCCGGTTTGCGCGATCCCGCGGTGAGCCCGGACGGCCGTTTCGTCGCCGGCCTGCGTCCCGGTCCGGCCGGCGCGACTCTTGTCGCGGGTCCGATCGGCACCAGGCTCTCCGCCGTCTTCGCTGACCCTCAACTGCTGCCGCCAAGTTTCGACGTCGGTGACGCCCTGTGGACGGTGGCCACCACGCCGGCCGGTGATCAGCGGATCGTGCGGGTCGCCGTCGGTCAGCAGTCCGGGACGGTGGTGAGTTCCGGGCCTGCTCCGCTGGGGGACGTCTCCGCATTTGCCATCTCTCGCGACGGCGCCCGGGTTGCTCTGGTGGCCGGCGGCCGGGTACTTGTCGGGCCGGTTAGCATCACGGTCGCCGGGCCGGTCGTGGCGCCGGCGAACCTGGTGGCCCTTTCGCCACCGCAGGACACCGCCCTCGGCGCGCTCGGCTGGCAGGACGCCGACTCCGTCGCCACGCTGGCGTTGGTGCCGGTAGCCCGTGACCGCCAGGAGCCGGCCGCGCAGATCGAACCACTGCTGGTGCCGGTCTCGGGGGAGCCGCCGACGGCGGTTGCGACCCCGGGATTGCCTGCGGATCTGACCCAGATCGCGGCCGCCCCCGGGCAGCCGATGCTCGTCACGGCCGGCGGCGGGGTCTGGGCGGAGCAGCCGTCGGGGTGGCTTCGGGTCGCGAGCGGGTCGGATCCCGCCTACCCGGGTGGTTGACCGAGTCTGCACAAATGCGGTGGTGGGACTAGCGTGAGGTGCATGGCGCCCGCCCGGGTCCGTGGTTGCGCTGGTGGGATGTCGACTCGCTCGCCGTCCGGCCGGCTAGCCGATGCCAGCCGCAGGCAAAACGGCCCACGTAAGGCGACTTGTCGTCGCTCGATCACGGTGCGGCTTAGGAGTAAGCCCTGCCCCGCCGGTGGGTCCGACACCCATCGGGCCGGGAGAAGGGGAGTAGTGGCGCAAGCGCTGCGAGACCCTCGGCAGGCGGATGTGGGGACGAAGACCAGGTCGGACGGGCGGGCGTCAACCATCCCGACGGAAAGGGGTTCTGTGTGGAGATCAACGTGAGGGGACGCCATACCGAGGTCCCCGAACGCTTCCGCAAGCATGTGGCGGAGAAGCTGGCCAAGGTTCCCAAGCTCGACCCGAAGATCATCAGGATCGACGTCGAGGTATGCCACGAGGCCAACCCACGGCTCGCCGACGTGTGCGATCGAATCGAACTGACCTGTGCCACCCGCGGGCCGGTTATTCGGGCCGAGGCCGCGGCCGGCGATCCGCAAACCGCGCTCGATCGCGCCTACGCGAAACTCGAGAATCGGCTCCGTCGAGTGGCCGACCGCCGCCGGGTCCATCACGGCAGCCGGACCCCCGTTTCGGTGGCCGCGGCGACCGCCGACCTGTCCGCCTCGGTCACGGGGAACGGGACCGCCGATGCGCCGGACAATCCGGAGGGTGGCGATCCGATCGTCCGCGAGAAGGTCCACGCCTCGACCCCGATGACGCTCGAGCAGGCGCTGTTCGAGATGGAACTGGTCGGGCACGACTTCTACCTGTTCCTCGACGAGCCGACCAGAGCGCCGAGCGTCGTCTACCGGCGCCGCGGCTATGCCTACGGCGTGATCCGGCTACAAGCAGCGCCGGGCTAACCGGTCCGGCACTTCGCAATTGTCCCGATCTCCCCGATCTGCCCGTGCCGCGTGCGATCATGTGCCGAATCGTGCCGAGCGGGGCCGGGGAGGTGCAATGAACGAGCAGCCCGGGTTCACCCCGGCCGCGGAGCCGGGCGACCTCACCGGTGAGCCCATCCGGGTCCTCGTCGTGGACGACCACGCGCTGTTCCGGCGCGGCCTGGAGATGGTGCTCGAGCAGGAGCCCGACATCGACGTCGTCGGTGAGGCGAGCGACGGTGCCGAGGCGGTAGCCAAGGCGATGGACACCACCCCCGACATCGTGCTGATGGACGTCCGGATGCCCAGGCGCGGCGGGATCGACGCCTGCATGTCGATCAAGGATGCGGTTCCTTCCGCCAAGATCATTATGCTGACGATCAGCGACGAGGAGGCCGATCTCTACGACGCGATCAAAGCTGGCGCTATGGGCTATCTGCTCAAGGAGATCTCCATCGAGGAGGTTGCGACCGCGATCCGTGCCGTGCATGGTGGCCAGTCACTGATCTCGCCGTCGATGGCTTCGAAGCTGCTCAGCGAGTTCGCCTCGATGATCAAGCGCAGCGACGAGCGACCGCAGCTTCCGGCCCCACGGCTCACCGAGCGGGAGATGGAGGTGCTCCGGCTGGTTGCCAAGGGCCTGAACAACCGCGACATCGCGAAACAGTTGTTCATCTCCGAGAACACCGTCAAGAACCACATTCGCAATATCTTGGAGAAGCTGCAGCTGCACTCTCGGATGGAAGCGGTGGTCTACGCGGTCCGCGAGAAGCTCCTCGAGATCACCTAAGCTCCTGCCTTCCCAACAACGCCCCCCGCGTTCCCCAGCTGCCCGGCGCACCAGCGGCCGGGTCCCTGTCGTCCTGTCCCGCTCGGATCGGGTCATGTTCGGGGCTGGGGTCGGCCTCAGCGGGCTGGCCGCGATCACCCGTTACGTCCGGATCGATGATGTCCTGGCCTTCGTGGTTGCTGGGTTGGCGATCGCGGTGCTGGCCACGCTCGTCGCCCGCGCGGTCGACCAGCTCGGCGACCGGTTCGGGGCGGGGGCCACGGGAGTCCTTCAGAGCGCGCTGGGAAACCTGCCCGAGTTGTTCATCGGGATCTTCGCCTTGCGTGCAGGGCTGCATACGGTCGTCGAGACCGCGATCATCGGGTCGATCCTCGGCAACGTGCTGCTGGTCTTCGGCTTGTCGGTGCTTGTCGGCGGCCTGCGTAACGGGGTGCAGCATTTCCATCCGCGGCGGGCCCGCACGATCACGGTACTCATGCTGCTGGCCGTGGCCGGCATGTTGGTGCCGAGCCTCGCGTCGTTCGTGCACTCGCCGGCGAGCCGGCACGAGGGCGCCCTGTCGATCATTACCGCGGTGGTCTTGCTCACGGTGTTTGCGGCTTCCGTCCCCGCCTCCCTGCGCCGGGGGGACCCGGCACAGGAGATCCGCAAGGCCGGTGCGGCCCCGCGCTGGTCGCCGGCGCTGGCGGTGGTCGTCCTCGCGCTGACCGCCATCTTGGCGGCACTCGTGTCCGACTGGTTCGTTCACGCGCTGACTCCGGCGATCCGGACCCTGCATATAAGCCAGGCCTTCGCCGGGTTGGTCATCGTGGCGATCGCGAGCAATGCGGTGGAAAACGCGGTCGGCGTTCGGCTCGCCGCGCGAAACGAGTCGGACTACGCGCTGTCGGTAATCCTCAACAGCCCGGCGCAGATCGCCCTTGTGCTGGCCCCCGCGCTCGTGCTGCTGAGCCACGTCATCGGTGGGATCCCGTTCACCCTGGTCTTCTCGCCCCTGCTCGTGACGACGGTGGCGACGAGCGTCGTGGTCCTGACCTTCATCACCCTCGACGGTGAGACGGTGTGGCTCGAGGGGGCGGCCCTCGTCGGACTCTACGTGCTCATCGCCGCCGGCTTCTGGTGGGGCTGAGCGCGGACAGCCCCGGGACGGGCTGCGGCCCGATCGATCCGGGGCTCGCCGTGACCTGGGGAACCCAGGATCGCTGAGGAGTTCGGACGATGGTTCGAGTGGGCGGTTTGGTCGGTGATTCGGCACGAGCCGAGCGTGGAAGATCAACCCAACCGCCCACTCGCCGTGGACGGCATACGGAAGCAGCTCGCCGCCGCCGGCCCGGGAGCGCTCGGCCCCTGAGGAGGCGGTGCGGCCGAACGCGCGGAGTCGGTGATTCGGTCGGGTCGGCAGCTCCGCGACATCCTTCCCGGCGATCGACTGCCGTTCGCCGGAGCTCAGCACCTACGATGTGCGGGTGGTACTCGACAAGATCCTTAGGGCCGGCGAGGGCCGGCTGGTTCGCCGCCTGCGCGGCCTCGCCGACCAGGTCAATCTCATCGAGGAGGACTTCCTCGAGCTCAGCGACGCTGAACTGCGGGCGCTGACCGACGAGTACAAGAGCCGTCTCGCCGACGGAGAGACGCTGGACGACCTGTTGCCGGAGGCGTTCGCGACCGTCCGCGAGGCCGCCCGGCGCACCCTTGGCCAGCGCCACTTCGACGTCCAACTCATGGGCGGCGCGGCGCTTCACCTGGGCAATATCGCGGAAATGCGCACCGGCGAGGGCAAAACCCTCGTGTCGACGTTACCGGCCTACCTCAACGCGCTGGTTGGCCACGGCGTGCACGTTGTCACGGTCAACGACTATCTGGCCCGACGGGACTCGGAGTGGATGGGGCGGGTGCATCGCTTCCTGGGCCTCTCGGTCGGGGTGATCCTGGGTCAGATGCCGCCGGCCGAGCGTCGCGAGGCCTACGCCTGCGACATCACCTACGGCACGAACAACGAATTCGGCTTCGACTACCTGCGCGACAACATGGCCTGGTCGTTGGAGGAGCTCGTCCAGCGCGGCCACCCGTTCGCCGTCGTCGACGAGGTGGACTCGATCCTCATCGACGAGGCCCGTACTCCGCTGATCATCAGCGGTCCGGCTGAGCAGTCGGCCAAGTGGTACGGGGAGTTCGCTCGGATCGCCAGCCGGCTAACCGCCGAGGTCGACTACGAGGTCGATGAGAGCAAACGGACGATCGCGGTCACCGAGTCGGGGGTGGAGCGGGTCGAGGATCAGCTCGGCATCGACAACCTTTACGAGGCGGTGAACACGCCGCTGGTCGGTTACCTGAACAATTCGCTCAAGGCGAAGGAGCTCTACCGGCTAGACCGCGACTACATCGTGACCAACGGTGAGGTGCTCATCGTCGATGAGTTCACTGGACGTGTGCTCCACGGCCGTCGTTACAACGAGGGAATGCATCAGGCGATCGAAGCCAAGGAAGGCGTCCAGATCAAGGACGAGAACCAGACCCTGGCCACGATCACGCTTCAGAACTATTTCCGGCTCTACGAAAAGTTGTCCGGAATGACCGGAACGGCGATGACCGAGGCGGCCGAGTTCGACCAGATCTACAAGCTCGGCGTCGTCACGATCCCGACCAACCGGGACATGGTCCGGATCGATCAGGCCGACGTGGTCTATAAGACCGAGGACGCGAAGTTCGACGCGGTGGTCGAGGACATCGTCGAGCGGCATGAGAAGGGCCAGCCGGTTCTCGTGGGCACGACGTCGGTGGAGAAGAGTGAGCGCCTGTCCGGGATGTTGCTGCGTCGCGGCGTTCCGCACGAGGTCCTGAACGCAAAGTTCCATGAGAAGGAGGCCATGATCGTCGCCCAGGCCGGGCGCCGAGGCGCGGTCACCGTCGCGACGAACATGGCGGGGCGAGGCACGGACATCATGCTCGGGGGGAACCCGGAATTCATGGCGGCCGCGGAACTGCGGGCCCGCGGACTGTCGCCCGTCGAGACTCCCGAGGATTACGAAGCGGCCTGGCCGGCGGCGCTGGACAAGGCCAAGGAGGCGGTCGCCGCTGAGCACGATGCCGTCGTCGGGCTCGGCGGGTTGTATGTGCTCGGTACGGAGCGGCACGAGTCCAGGCGGATCGACAACCAGTTGCGTGGGCGCTCCGGTAGGCAGGGCGACCCCGGCGAGTCGCGGTTCTACCTGTCCCTGGGCGACGACCTCATGCGCCTGTTCAATTCGAGCGCAGTCGAGACGATCATGGATCGGTTCAACCTCCCGGAGGACGTGCCGATCGAGTCCAAGATGGTGAGCCGGGCGATCCGCTCCGCGCAGACCCAGATCGAGTCGCAGAACTTCGAGATCCGCAAGAACGTCCTGAAATACGACGAGGTCTTGAACAAGCAGCGGCACGTCATCTACGACGAGCGCCGCCAGGTTTTGCTCGGCGCCGACCTGCATGAACAGATCCAGAACATGGTCGATGACGTGATCGCCGACTACGTCCGGGCGGCAACCAGCGAGGGCTACGCCGAGGATTGGGATCTCGACCGGCTCTGGACCGCCCTGAAGACCCTCTACCCGGTCGGAGTCAGCGCCGAGGATCTCGAGGAGCGTTCCGGTGGTGGACTGTCCGCCGCGTACCTCGAGGCGGAACTGCTCGAGGACGTCCGGGCGTCTTACGCGCGACGCGAGGAGAACCTTGGCAGCGAGGTCATGCGTGAGCTCGAACGCCGGGTCGTAATTTCGGTCCTCGACCGTCGCTGGCGCGAGCATCTCTACGAGATGGATTACCTCCAGGAGGGGATCGGACTGCGGGCCATGGGCCAGCGCGACCCGCTCGTTGAGTACCAGCGCGAGGCGTTCGACATGTTCGCCGCGATGATGGAGGGGATCAAAGAGGAGTCCGTGGGCTTCCTGTTCAACGTCGAAGTCCAGGCCCAGGAGCCGGCCGGCGGCCCGGAACCCACGTCCCCGGACGAGACCGCAGTCGTGCCGCTCGCCGAAATCGGGATGGCGGAGGTGGGCGAGACGGACCCCGAGGAGCCGTCGGCTGCGATGGAGCCTGCACCCGCGACTACGGCCGAGTCCACGCCCGGGGCCGAGTCCACGCCCGGGGCCGAGTTCCCGCCCGGGGCCGAGTCAGATTCAGCGCCCGAGTCAGAGTCAGCGCCCGCGGCGGAGTCAGCGCCCGCGGCTGAGCCGGCCCCGTCTCCATTCCCGGTTTCAGCGGCTGCCGGGCCCGTTGTCGCCCCCCCGGTAGCGCCGAATGGCGCCGGGGCGTCTCACGACGCCGCCGATGTTGTGAGCTCGGTGATCGGGGCGCCGCAGCGCCCGACCCAGTTGCAGTACAGCTCGCCGACCGTGGACGGCGAGGCTGGCGTCGCCCGGTCCTCCGGTCCTGCGTCGCGGACGGCTGTCGGTGAGGGCCCTGCGCAGGGGCAGGCCGTCGGCTCGTCTCCGGCGCGCAACGCCCCGTGCCCCTGTGGGTCCGGCAAGAAGTACAAGCGCTGCCACGGGGACCCGCGCAACCGGGGCTGACCGTCAGCAGATCTGGAGGGCAGTGCACCTCCATCGTCCGTCGAGCCCCTCGAAACGCAAGGCCAGCGCGCGGGACCGTCGACCGAGTTCGACAAGGGCGCAGGCTTCCGCGACGCCGTCGGCCGGCTCGCTGACATGTACCGATCGGACCACGGGCCGCCGTTCCCTGCTCAGCCCTCCGATGGTCGCCTCGATGTCGTCATAGACCGCGGTCGAGGTCCAGCGCAGCAACTGGGGCGCCGCACGGGTTCCGGCGAAAACCTCTATTACGGCCTGGGCGAAACGGCTGGCCCATGGACGCGGGTCAGGCAGATCAGCCCGTGCGGTGGCTGCCGGGAGGTCCGCGTCGTCGTCGAGACCTGCGGCCGGAACCGTCCGGAGGAGAATCGCGCTGCCCGAGCGGGCAGCGAAAGGCAGGCACTGCTGCCCGGGGGCCGCCGGCCGCAGCGGCTCCGGGCGCTCGTCATCGAACGGCGGTTCGGTGGCCGGGAGCGGCAGCCGATGGATCCGAGCCGGCGGCAGTTCGGCCAGTTCGAGCAGTGCGGTCATGGTCGTCCTCCTCGAAGGTCATTGCGGCGCACGGAGCCGCTGTCCGGGAAAGATCAGAGCCGGGTCGTCACCGACGGTGACCCGGTTCTCCGCGTACCAGCGGGGCCAGGTGCTCGCGATCGAATCAGCGTTCGCTCCGGGGCCGAGCCAACGAGCCGCAATTGACCAGAGGCTGTCGCCCGGCCGGACCAAGACCCAATCGGTGGGGGCCGTCGGCGTGGGCCCGCGCCCGTGCTCGGGCCGGGCGGGTTCCGCCTTTCCCAGCCCCTCTGCGACCCGATGGCTCGGCGCGGTGGGTGCCCGACTCGAGTCGCGGTTCGGTGCGGGGGACATCGAGACTTGGGATCGGTTCCGGACCGGCCTCTGGATCACCGGTGCAGCCGCGTGAGTCGTCACCACGGGCGGGCCGGTAACCGCCGCTACCGGGGTCCGATGGCTGATTCGGACCGGCGGAACGGACGGTGCCGAGGGGGACTCAGGAACCCAGCCCCCGGCATCCACCGTTGGCCAGTCCAGGCTGGGCAGGCTCGCCACCGCAGGCGCCGGAGGCGGAACATCGGCCCACGCGATCCCTCCCAGACCCGTGGCCGCGCCAGTGGTCAGCGTGGCACCCAGGGCAAGGTCGACCGCCCGACGCAAAATCGCCGGGGTGATCCGGTCAGCCACCGCCCCGGCGAGACATCCAGCCGCGCCGGGCAGCCTCGAGGCCACCGCTGTCGCGGTGCCGAGCACCAGCCAGGCGAGCCCGAGCCAACCAGCCGCGAGCGTCGCCCCGAGGACCAACGCGTCCGGCTGCCCGCTATGCAGAGCGGCGGCCGGAGATCCGGCCCAGGCAAGTGCACCGACGACACCGGCGCCGGCGAGGGCGAGGGTCACGAACTCCCGGCGGTCTGACCTCATAGTTATCCTCCGTTTAACCTCGTTTACCTTCGTACTCCTTCGGCAGACTCCGGTCAAGAAGGTGGCACGATGCCTGTGCATGACGTGGGGAGGAGTTCGGGTGCGCTGGGTGCGATTGTTCGATGACCTCGAGGGGCAGCTCGAGGCGGCGGAAGTGGCGGAGCTGCAGGCCGAGGTTGCCGATCGGAGCCGCCGAGAGGCCGCCAGGTTGCGTTTGGTGGACCGTCTGCGGGCGCACGCCGGAGCAGAGTTGAGTGTCGACTTGCCAGGGGCGGGCACGTTGCACGGTCGATTGGCGCGGGTCGGCCCAGACTGGCTGCTGCTGGCCGTCCCGACCGGTGCCGAAGTTCTGGTTCCCCTCGGCGCGCTGCTCGGGGCACGCGGCCTGACCGGTCGGGCTGCGTTCCCGGAATCCGAGGGAGTGGTCGCCAGCCGCCTCGATCTGCGGTACGCATTGCGGCTGTTGGCACGAGACCGGGTCGCCGTTACCATCGCGCTCAGCGACGGCAGCAGCGTGGCCGGCACGATCGATCGGGTCGGCATGGATTTCCTCGACTTGGCGGAGCATCCGGTCGCCGAGCCACGGCGGCAAGGTGCGGTCTGGGCCATCCGAGCCATCCCGCTGGGCGCCCTTGTCGCCGTCCGGGGAGGTTGATGGCGCCCCCCCGGTCCATTTCGTCCACAACGTCCCTGCCGGAACTCGACGAAGTGCGGCACGATGTCCGCTGCGAGTGAGGGGGGCCTGTGACCGACCTGCCGACTACACCAGCTCACCGGCTGTCGCGGCCGGCCTGGTTCGATCCGCGGCTGGTTCTGGGGGTCTGCCTGGTTCTCGTCGCCGTTGTGGTGGGGGCGCGGACCGTCGGCGCGGCCGACAACTCGACCCTGGTTTGGGCTGCTGCTCACGATCTCTCCCCGGGAGAACTGCTGGGGGCCACGGATCTCACGCCGGTGCGCGTCCGGCTCTTTGGCGCCGCCGGTTCCTACGTCAGCGCCGACCATGCCTTCCCCGGTGGGTACGTGGTGCTCCGGCCGGTGGGCGCGCACGAACTGGTGCCGGTCGGTGCCGTGGCTCCCGACGGAACTGTTCCGGACACCCGGGTGGTGGCCGTGCCGGTCACCAGCGGCCACTATGACGAAGGGCTAGCGCCCGGGGCCGTCGTGGACGTCTACGTCACCCCGCGGGATAACGGGGCCGTCAGTGCCGCCGGCCCGACCCGGCTGGTGCTGCCGGGGGTGACGGTCACCGGTCGCGAAGGGGGCGCTCGCGGGTTCAATACGGTCACGAGCACGGTCACAATCCTGCTCGCGGTTCCGACGGCAGCGGTGCCGCAACTCATCCGCGCGCTCGAGATCGGTGACATCGATCTCGTGGATGTTCCGGCGACCCTCATCGGTCGGCTACCTGGCGCAAGCTCGTGACCGCACCGATCAACGTGCTCACGGCTGTGACGGACACCGGTTGGGAGACCGAACTGGTCGCGACCCTCGATGCAACCCAGTCAGGGTTCCGGGTGATTCGACGTTGCGTGGACCTCGCAGACCTGCTGGCCACGGCCGCGGCCGGGGTGGCCCAGGTAGCGCTGATATCCGGTGATCTTCGCCGGCTAGACGCCGATGTTGTGAGCCGCCTGGCCCGCTCCGGTGTGGCCGCCGTGGGCGTCGTGCGCTCCGGAGACCTTGCCGGCGAGCGTCGGCTGCTTGATCTGGGTGTGGTCGCGGTGGTTCCCGCGGCCGGCCCCAAATCGGAGTTGGCGGCGACGATTCGCCGGGCGGTAGCCGCGCCGCCGGCTTTGTCCAGCAGCCACGGCTGGAGCGATCCGCGGGCGATGACGGCCGATCCGCGGCCGGCCGAGCCCGGAATGCCCGAGCCCGCGCTCGGTCGGCTGGTCGCGGTCTGGGGACCTACTGGCGCGCCGGGCCGGACCACCGTGGCGGTGAACCTGGCCGCGGAAGCCGCCGGGCTCGGCGTCTCCACGGTGCTCGTCGACGCCGACTGCTACGGGGGCACCGTGGCGCCGGTGCTCGGCCTTCTCGACGAGGCGCCCGGACTTGCGGCGGCGATCCGGCAGGCGAACAGCGCCGGCCTCGACCTGCCGGGGTTGTCTGGACTCGCCGTGACCGTTGGTTCACGGTTGTGTGTGCTTACCGGCATCGCCAGGGCGCAGCGTTGGCCGGAGCTGCGGCCAACCGGTCTCGAACGCGTACTTGAGCTATGTCGCCGCCTGGCCGCACTGACGGTGGTCGACTGCGGTTTCTGCCTGGAAGACGACGAGGAGCTTGCCTTCGACACCGCCGCGCCGCGTCGCAACGGGGCCACCCTCACCGTGCTCAGCCGGGCGGACACCGTCGTCGCGGTCGGCGCGGCTGATCCGATCGGCTTGCAGCGTCTCGTGCGCGGCCTCGCCGATCTTCGGGACCTCGAGCTGGCTCGGCCGGTACTCACGGTCGTAAACCAGGTCCGGGCCGCCGCGGTTGGCGGCGGCGATCCGCGCGGGCAGATCAGGTCGGCACTGACCCGGTACGCGAAGGTTGGCGAACCCCGTTTCGTTCCGGCGGACCGGGCCGCTTGCGATCGGGCGCTTGCGGAGGGCCGGTTGCTCGCGGAGTGCGCATCCGCATCCCCAGCTCGGCTCGCGCTGCGTGAGCTTGCCGGCGAGTTGACCGGGCGTCAGGTGAGCAGCCGGCGGCCCCGGCTGCCCCGCTGGCCGCGGGCGCTTGCTCAGCGTTCGACGTAGCGGCCGATCTCGCGGCGGGCAACGGTGCGCACGTGCACTTCGTCGGGACCGTCGGCGATCCGCAGCGTCCGGGCATGAGCCCACATCGAGGCCAGGGGAAAGTCGTCGCTCACCCCACCGCCGCCGTGAATCTGGATGGCTCGGTCGAGCACGGCAAGGGTAACCCGCGGCGCGATGACCTTGATCGCGGCGATCTCGGTGCGCGCGCCCCGTGAGCCCTCGCGGTCGATGAGCCACGCGGTCTTGAGGACCAGCAGCCGGGCCTGCTCGATCTCCATCCGCGACTCGGCGATCTGGGCCTGGACCACACCCTGCTCGGCGATCGGTCGGCCGAAGGCAACCCGGTCGATCGCCCGCCGGCAGGCCAGTTCGAGGCCCCGCTCGGCCATCCCGAGCGCGCGCATGCAGTGGTGGATCCGCCCGGGGCCCAGCCGGGCCTGAGCGATGCCGAAACCGCCGCCCTCTTCGCCGACCAGGTTGGACGCTGGGACCCGCACGTCTCGGAAGACCACTTCGCAATGGCCGGCCTGGTCCTGGTAGCCGTAGACGGGGAGCGCCCGGACCACCTCCACGCCGGGCGTATCGGTCGGAACCAGGACCATGGACTGTTGGCGGTGCGGTGACGCCCCCGGGTCCGTCTTCCCCATTACGATCATGATTCGGCAGCGCGGGTCGGCTACACCGGAGATCCACCACTTCCGCCCGTTGATCACGTAATCGTCGCCGTCGCGCACGATGGATGTGGCGATGTTCGTCGCGTCGCTCGAGGCGACGTCCGGCTCGGTCATGGCGAAGGCGGAACGGATCTCGCCGTCGAGCAGCGGACGCAGCCACCGCTCCTTCTGCTCGGCTGTGCCGAACATATGGAGCACTTCCATGTTGCCGGTGTCCGGTGCGGCGCAGTTCAGTGCTTCGGGCGCGATGTGCGGGGAACGGCCGGTGAGCTCCGCGAGGATGGCGTAGTCGAGGTTGGACAATCCCGACAGATCGGGCAGGAAAAGGTTCCAGAGCCCACGTGAGCGAGCCTCGAGTTTGAGCTCCTCGACGATCGGCGGCAACTCGTGGTCGCCGTGGGCGCGGGTGCCCCGCCACGCCGCGTAGACCGGCTCTGCCGGATAGACGTGGGATTCCATGAAGTCCTGTAGCCGTTTGAGGTGGTCCTCCGCTACGGCGGACAGCGCGAAATCCATGGTGGTCTCCTTGGGTCGCCGAAGTCCGCAGTCTTGCATCCCGCCGACCAGCCCGCCGCTAGCATCCCGGGGTGACCGCCGAGCCCGACCTCGTTGCCCTGATCGTCGACTACGGCGGAGTCCTCACCAACGGCCTGGCCGAGACGATGGCGGCATGGTGTACCAGCGACGGGATAGACGCGGGGGAGTTCGAGCGGGCCATGCGGGAGTGGCTCGGTCCTGGCTACGGCGCAGATGCTGAGCTCAACCCGGTGCATGCCCTCGAGCGCGGCGAGCTCGCCATCCCAGACTTCGAGCGCCAGCTTGCGACCCGGCTGACGGCTCGAGGGGGCAGACCGGTGCGGGCCGATGGTCTGCTCACGCGCATGTTCGCGGCGTTCCAGCTCGATCCACGGATGCTCGACGTGGTCCGCCGCTGCCACCGGGCCGGGATCCGCACAGCGTTGCTGTCCAACTCCTGGGGCTTGGACTACCCCAGGGATGGTTGGCCCGAACTTTTCGATGTCACGGTGATCTCCGGTGAGGTCGGCATGCGCAAGCCGGAACCGGACATCTACCGACTTACCGCCGACCGGCTCGGGGTCCAGACGACGCAGTGTGTCTTCGTCGACGACCTCGCACCCAACGTGCGGGGTGCGGTGACTGTCGGAATGGTGGGTATTCAGCATCACGATGCGGCCGAGACCTCGGCGGAACTCGAAGAACTATTCGGCATCCGCTTCGGCCCCGCGCCGGACGCTGCGGCGGACGCGGAGCGTGACACGATGGGCCCTATAGGCGACGGAGGCTGAAAGGTGGGCCATGGTTGATCGACTGAGCCCCCTTGACATGTCGTTCCTATACCTCGAAACGCCGACTACCGCGATGCACGTCGGGAGTGTGGCGATCTTCGCGATGCCGGGCGCAGGCTTCGACTACGACCGGTTGGTCGATCTGATCAGCGCGCGGATCAGGCTGGTCCCACGTTTCCGTCAGAAGCTGCGCGGCATCCCGGGACACTTGGCCAACCCGGTGTGGGTCGACGACCCCGAATTCGACATCAGCCATCACGTCCGTCGCAGCGCGCTGCCCCGACCGGGCAGCCTCGACCAGCTCCGCGAGCTGATCGGTCGCGTGCAGTCCCGCCAACTCGATCGCACCCGGCCGCTGTGGGAGATGTACCTCGTCGAGGGCCTTGCCGATGGGCGGTTCGCCATCATCACCAAGACGCACCACGCAATGGTCGACGGGGTGAGCGCGCTCGATATCGGCACCGTGATCCTCGACACCGAGCCGGAGCCGCGTGCGGTTTCGCCGGACACCTGGGCGCCGGCGCCGGAGCCGACGTCGCTAGACCTGGTCGCCGATGCGATTCTCGACCTGGTCCGGCGCCCGACCGCGGTGCTGGACACCGTGCGCGCTGAGGTCACCGACGTGCGGGCCATCGCCGCAAAGGTGCTGAATACGGCGGGCGGACTGATTGCGGCGGCTCGGACGGCAGCCCGGGTCGCCCCCGACTCTCCGCTCAACGCTGACATCGGCGAGCAGCGCCGATTCGGGATGGCCGTCACCGAGCTGGACGACTACAAACGCGTCCGTAAATCCCACGGCGGAACAGTGAACGACGTTGTACTCGCCACCGTGGCCGGGGCGCTCAGGACCTGGCTGCTCACCCGTGGCGAGCCGGTGACGCCGAAGACGTCGGTCCGGGCCATGGTTCCGGTGAGCGTTCGGCCGCAGGGGGCCGATGGCTCCCTCGGCAACCAGGTGTCCGCCTATTTCGTCGACCTGCCGGTCGGTGAACCGAATCCGGTGGTCCGGTTGCACCAGGTGAGCCACGCGATGAAGGGTCACAGGGAGACCGGCCGGTCGGTGGGCGCGGACGCGATCGTCGCGCTATCCGGTTTCGCGCCGCCGACGATCCACTCGGCCGCGGCCCGGCTGGCCGCCGGCTTCACCCGTCGGCTGTTCGACGTCGTCGTCACCAACGTGCCGGGCCCGCAGTTCCCGCTCTACGCGGGGGGTGCGCGGATGCTCGAGTGCTATCCGGTGGTTCCGCTCGCTCGAGGGCAGGCCGTCAGCATTGGGCTGACCTCATACAACGGCGGGGTGTACTACGGGATGAACTGTGACCGCGATGCCATGCCGGACGTCGACGTCCTGGCCAGTTGCACCGGGGAGTCCCTCGCCGAGCTCGTCGAGACGGTTCGATGAGTCCCCGCCGCGGGCGGACATCCACGCCACGCCGGGGCTTGGTCCTCGGCGGCGGCGGCGTGCTCGGCGCGGCCTGGATGACTGGCGCCCTGTCAGTCGTCGAGGACCGACTGGGGTGGGACGTCCGTCAGGCCGAGGTCATCATCGGAACGTCGGCCGGCTCGGTGCTCGCAGCTCTGATCGGCTGCGGTATCGGCGTGCCCACCCTGGTCAACCACCAACGTGGTCAGCTCGGCCCGGACGACCCGACCATTTCCTTCGACTCGGACCGGGCCAGCGGTGGCGCGCTCCCCCCGCGGCCGCGATTCGGCATCGGCTCGACCGCCCTCCTCGCCCGGGCCGCCGTCCGGCCGCTCCGCTATCCGCCGCTGGCTGCCTTCTCCGCGGTCCTCCCGCACGGTCGGGGCACTCTCGAACCGGTGGGTGCCCTCATCGACGCGGTCGCCCCGCCCGGGGAATGGGCGCCGCACCCGGCTGTCTGGATCGTCACGATGGACTACGACCGGGGGCGCCGAGTCGCCTTCGGCCGACCCGGAGCCGCACCGGCGGCACTCGACCTCGCGGTGATGGCCTCCTGCGCGATCCCGGGCTGGTATGCCCCCGTCATGATCGGTGGGCGCCGCTACGTCGACGGTGGCACCTGCTCGCCTACGTCGCTCGACCTGCTGGCTGGCTGGGGGCTCGATGAGGCCGTGGTCCTTGCGCCGATGGCTGCGTTCGAGCTCGACGATCCCCCGTCTCTGGTCGGGCGGCTCGAGCGGCGTTTCCGGCGCGCGGTGACCAAGCGGATGCTCCGGGAGGCACACAAGGTCCGCCGCGGGGGCACCTCGGTCACCGTGCTCGCCCCGGGCCGCGAGGACCTCGAGACCATCGGCGTCAATCTCATGGACCCGTCCCGGCGCCTTTCGGTCCTGGAGACCTCGCTGCGGACCTCTGCCGTCGCCCTGGACAGCCGCGCGCACGAACTGCCGGCCGCCGGCTGAGCGAGGCCCAGACCCCGGTGCGCGTCTACCTGCCCGCGACGCTCCCGGCACTCGCCGCATGGCTGGCTGCCGGACAGGTGCCGCAGGGACACGGGGCTGCGGTTACCCCCGCATTGCGGGAGTGGTATCGGAGCGGGGACCTCGAGGAGCTGGAGTACGCCGCCATGATCGAGGCTGCCCGGGCTTCGCTGCGCCTCCTCGCCGTGGATGCGCAAGCGCCGAGGAGGAGGGTTGTCGTTGTAGCCGATGTTGAGGCCGACACCGCGGTTACGCCGGACGTCGCAGCTGGGCGCGCCGCAGTGCACGTAGGCGGCCCGATCAGGTGGAACCGGGTCGCAGCCGTCCACGTCGATGACCCGGCCGCCGAGCCAGTCATCGCGCGGGCGCTGCTCGACCCAACCGCAGCCGACGCGGCCCGATGCCTCGACGACGTCGACGCCTGTGAGCTGGCCTGGTACGCCACCCAGGAGATCCCCGATCTGCTGGCCGCTGGCGCGAAGGAGGACCGGTGGACGCAGTAACCCTGGTGCCGCCGCCGATCAACGAGCCGGTGCGCGGGTACGCGGCCGGATCGGCGGAGCGTGCGGGGCTGGAGTCCCGGCTCAAGGAGCTCGCGGCCGCCCCCGTCGAGCTACCCATGACGGTCGACGGCGCAACGAGGGTCGGAACCGGGGAACCGATCGCCGTGGTGCAGCCGCACCGGTATCGGGCGGTTCTCGGCTGGCTGCGCGACGCCGGCCCCGGCGACGTCACCGCAGCGATCGACGCGGCACTCACCGCCGCGCCGGCCTGGCGGGATCTCGACTTCGCGGACCGGGCGGCGATCTTCCTCAAGGCCGCCGACCTGCTGACCGGCCCGTGGCGGGACACCTTGAACGCCGCGACCATGCTCGGTCAGTCGAAGACCGTCCATCAGGCGGAGATCGACGCGGTCTGCGAACTGGCCGACTTCTGGCGGTTCAACGTCGCCTTTGCCCGGCAGGTGCTTGCCGAGCAGCCGGGTTCAGCGACCGGGACCTGGAATCGCACCGACCACCGGCCACTCGAGGGCTTCGTGCTCGCCATCACACCGTTCAACTTCACCGCGATCGCGGGAAATCTGCCGACCGCGCCGGTATTGATGGGAAATGTCGTCGTTTGGAAGCCGGCGCCGACCCAGCAACTCGCGGCGCACTTCACCTTGCGCCTGCTCGAGGCGGCGGGGCTGCCGCCTGGGGTGATCAACCTGGTCACCGGGGGCGGGGCCGCAGTGAGCGAGGTCGCGCTGCCGCACCGGTACCTAGCGGGGATCCACTTCACCGGTTCCACGGCGACCTTCCAGCAGCTGTGGCGCACGGTCGGCGAGCACATCGCCGGCTACGCCGGCTACCCCCGGCTCGTTGGCGAGACTGGCGGCAAGGATTTCGTCATCGCGCACCCCTCCGCCGACCGGGCGGCGCTTCGGACCGCGCTGGTACGTGGGGCGTTCGAATACCAGGGGCAGAAGTGCTCGGCCGCCTCCCGGGCGTATCTACCGGCGTCGATTTGGGCGCGACTTCGGGACGACCTGATCGAGGAAGTCCGGTCACTGCGGATGGGGGATGTGACCGATTTCTCCAACTTCATGGGTGCGGTGATCGACGAGCGGGCGTTCCGGCGACTCTCGGGTGTGCTTCAGCGGGTCAATGCCGATCCGTCGCTCAGCGTTCTCGCCGGCGGTGGGACCGATGAGTCGGAGGGGTGGTTTGTCCAGCCGACCGTTGTACTCGGCACCGACCCGACGAACGAGGTTTTCACGACCGAATACTTCGGGCCGCTGCTCGCCATTCACGTGTATGAGGATGCGCAGTTCGTGTCGACCGTCGAGCACGCTGCCACGGTCGGCCCCTACGCCCTTACCGGATCGATCTTTGCCACCGACCGGACAGCGATCGCCTCGGCCGGCCAGATCCTGCGGTTCGCAGCCGGGAACTTCTACATCAACGACAAGCCGACCGGTGCCGTGGTCGGCCAGCAGCCGTTCGGTGGTGCCCGCGCAAGCGGGACGAATGACAAGGCTGGGTCGGCGGTCAACCTGTTGCGCTGGGTGTCCCCGCGGGTGATCAAAGAGACGTTCGTGCCGGCCACGGACTACCGATACCCGCACATGCGCTGACCTGCCGTCTGCTCAGCTCCGGAGGCGGGCCCGGTCCAGGGCCTCCGCTACGTACCGGCTGAAGCGATGTTGCACCGCCTGTTTTGTAACCCCCATGGCCCCGCCGATTCTCGACCAGGATTGCCCGTGTGCCCGGGCCTCACCGACCAGGGAGAGCATGGCCCAGTCGATCCGCTCCGAGATCTCGGCGCACCGGCCGAGCGCGGCGAGCAGGGTCTCCGGCCGGTCGTCGACCGGGTTGCCGGTCTCGGCCAGGAGCGAGCGCAGTGATCTGATCACGGTAATCAACGCCGGGTCTCCGGAACGCGCGCCGCCGAGCCACTCCGGATCCGGGAAGGCCGGATAGGGCCAGGACGAGGTGACCACGGATCCAGGCTAATCGATCTTCGTTCGCCTGTCAATCTTTCTTGACGCTCGTCAACGTACCTTGTCGTGCCCGGGTTTCGCCCGATCTGTCGGCCATCTGGTCCATTTATCGAGCGGCCATCGGACCTCAACCCACGGCCGATACCGACCGATGCGACCCATGAGGTGGAGGCGTGGGACTAAGGGGTCCGGCTGAACGCGCGCGGAAGGTGTTGCGCGCGCTTGTCGTCATGGGCGCCGCCGGGGTCGGAATCGCGCTCGCCGCCGGCACGGCGCAAGCCTCCGGCGGCCCCGTGATCACGATCACCGCCCCACCTTCGCCCTCGACCAATCCCAGCCCCACCTTCACGGTGACCTGGGATTCGACTGCCGTTACGGTCACTTGCTCGCTCACCGGCCCGAACGCCTACGTCTACACCCCCGCCAGCTGCGCCTCAGTCACCCCGCCGAGCCCCCTGACGACCGACGGTGTGTACACGCTCACCGTCAACGCGACCAACGCCTCGAACGTCACCTCGACCGCCACCGCCACCTACCAGCTCGAGACCCAGCCGCCGAGCCTCACGGCCAGCGTGTCCCCAGCCTCACCCTCGAACAACCGCAGCCCGACCTTCACGGTCACTGTCGGCTCCACGACCACCTCGCTCACCTGCACCCTCACCGGGCCGTCTGGCTACAGCCTGACCCCGACCAGCTGCGCCACGGTCACACCGCCGAGCCCACTCGCCGTGGACGGGACCTACACGCTGTCGGCGAAAGCTACCGACGGTGCCGGGAACTCGAGCACGACGACCGTGACCTACGTCCTCGACACGGTCGCCCCCACGGTTACGACCTCGGTGGCCCCGGCTGCGCTGTCGAACGACCGGACGCCGACGTTCAGCTCGACGAGCTCGGACCCGGTCGGGCTGGCTTCGGTGACCTGCACGCTGACCGGGCCGGGCGGGTACAGCGTGACCCCCGGGTCGTGCGGTTCGTTCACCCCGGCGTCGCTGACCACGGATGGGACGTACACGTTCAGGGTGACCGCGGTGGACACCGCGGGGAACTCGGCGACCTCGAGCGTGGGTTACGTCCTCGACACGGTCGCCCCCACGGTGACGACCGCGGTGGCGCCGGCGGCGCTGTCGAACGATCGGACGCCGACGTTCAGCTCGACGAGCTCCGACCCGGTGGGGCTGACTTCGGTTACCTGCACGGTGACCGGCCCCGGCGGGTACAGCGTGACCCCGGCGGGCTGCGGTTCGTTCACCCCGGCGTCGCTGACCACGGACGGGACCTACACGTTCAAGGTGACCGCGGTGGACACCGCGGGGAACCAGACCACGTCCAGCGTCACCTACACCCTCGCCACGGTGCCGCCGACGGTGACGACCGCGGTGGCGCCGGCGGCGCTGTCGAACGATCGGACGCCGACGTTCAGCTCGACGACCTCGGACCCGGTCGGGCTGACTTCGGTGACTTGCACGGTGACCGGCCCGGGCGGGTACAGCGTGACCCCGGCGGGCTGTGGTTCGTTCACCCCGGCGTCGCTCACCACGGACGGGACGTACACGTTCAGGGTGACCGCGGTGGACACCGCGGGGAACTCGGCGACCTCGAGCGTGGGTTACACCTTGGACACGGTGCCGCCGACCGTGACGACCGCGGTGGCCCCGGCTGCGCTGTCGAATGATCGGACGCCGACGTTCAGCTCGACGACCTCGGACCCGGTGGGGCTGACTTCGGTTACCTGCACGGTGACCGGGCCGGGGGGCTACAGCGTGACCCCGGGGTCGTGCGGTTCGTTCACCCCGGCGTCGCTGACCACGGATGGGACCTACACGTTCACCGTCACGGCTTTGGACACCGCGGGGAACCAGACCACGTCCAGCGTCACATACACCCTCGACACGGTGCCGCCGACGGTGACGACCGCGGTGGCGCCGGCTGCGCTGTCGAATGATCGGACGCCGACGTTCAGCTCGACGACCTCGGACCCGGTGGGGCTGACTTCGGTTACCTGCACGGTGACCGGCCCGGGCGGGTACAGCGTGACCCCGGCGGGCTGCGGTTCGTTCACCCCGGCGTCGCTGACCACCGACGGGACCTACACGTTCACGGTGACCGCGGTGGATACCGCGGGGAACTCGGCGACCTCGAGCGTGGGCTACACCTTGGACACGGTGCCGCCGACCGTGACGACCGCGGTGGCCCCGGCTGCGCTGTCGAATGACCGGACGCCGACGTTCAGCTCGACGACCTCGGACCCGGTCGGGCTGACTTCGGTGACCTGCACGGTGACCGGCCCCGGCGGGTACAGCGTGACCCCGGCGGGCTGCGGTTCGTTCACCCCGGCGTCGCTCACCACGGACGGGACCTACACGTTCACGGTGACCGCGGTCGACGCCGCCGGGAACTCGGCGACCTCGAGCGTGGGCTACGCCCTGGACACGGTCGCCCCCACGGTTACGACCGCGGTGGCCCCGGCTGCGCTGTCGAATGATCGGACCCCGACGTTCAGCTCGACGACCTCGGACCCGGTGGGGCTGACTTCGGTTACCTGCACGGTGACCGGGCCGGGGGGCTACAGCGTGACCCCGGGGTCGTGCGGTTCGTTCACCCCGGCGTCGCTGACCACGGACGGGACGTACACGTTCACGGTGACCGCGGTGGACACCGCCGGAAACTCGGCGACCTCGAGCGTGGGCTACACCTTGGACACGGTCGCCCCCACCGTGACGACGTCGGTGGCGCCGGCGGCGCTGTCGAATGATCGGACGCCGACGTTCAGCTCGACGACCTCGGACCCGGTGGGGCTGACCTCAGTGACTTGCACGCTATCCGGTCCCGGCGGGTACAGCGTGACCCCCGGGTCGTGCGGCTCGTTCACCCCGGCGTCGCTGACCACCGACGGGACGTACACGTTCACGGTGACCGCGGTCGATGCCGCCGGAAACTCGAGCATCAGCAGCGCGAGCTATACCCTCGATACCGTTGTGCCCGGGGCGCCGACCGTCACCGTCGCACCCACGGGACCTTCCAACGACAAGACCCCGACGTTCACCATCACCGGGGAGGCCGGGGCCACCTTCCATTGCGTGCTGACCGCGCCGGGTGGGACGACGGTTTTCACTGGTGGCTGTGGATCGCCCTTCTCGGTCCTGCTGTCGTCGGGTGACGGGCCATATGTGCTCTCCGCGACTCAGACCGACGCCGCCGGAAACGTCGGCACGCAGAGCGGCTCGGTGACCTATACCCTCGACACGGTCCCGCCGACGGTGACGACGTCGGTGGCGCCGGCGGCGCTGTCGAACGACCGGACGCCGACGTTCAGCTCGACGACCTCGGACCCGGTGGGGCTGACTTCGGTTACCTGCACGCTGACCGGGCCGGGGGGCTACAGCGTGACCCCGGGGTCGTGCGCCTCGTTCACCCCGGCGTCGCTGACCACGGATGGGACGTACACGTTCACCGTCACGGCTTTGGACACCGCCGGGAACTCGGCGACCTCGAGTGTGGGTTACACCTTGGACACGGTCGCCCCCACGGTGACGACCGCGGTGGCGCCGGCGGCGCTGTCGAATGACCGGACGCCGACGTTCAGCTCGACGACCTCGGACCCGGTGGGGCTGACTTCAGTGACCTGCACGCTGACCGGCCCGGGGGGCTACAGCGTGACCCCGGGGTCGTGCGGCTCGTTCACCCCGGCGTCGCTGACCACGGACGGGACCTACACGTTCACGGTGACCGCCGTGGACACCGCGGGGAACTCGGCGGCCTCGAGCGTGGGTTACACCTTGGACACGGTCGCCCCCACGGTGACGACCGCGGTGGCGCCGGCGGCGCTGTCGAATGATCGGACCCCGACGTTCAGCTCGACGAGCTCGGACCCGGTGGGGCTGACTTCGGTGACCTGCACGGTGACCGGCCCGGGGGGCTACAGCGTGACCCCGGGGTCGTGCGGTTCGTTCACCCCGGCGTCGCTGACCACGGACGGGACGTACACGTTCACGGTGACCGCGGTGGATACCGCCGGTAACCAGACCACGAGCAGCGTCACCTACACCCTCGACACGGTCGCCCCCACGGTGACGACCGCGGTGGCCCCGGCGGCGCTGTCGAACGATCGGACGCCGACGTTCAGCTCGACGACCTCGGACCCGGTGGGGCTGACTTCGGTGACCTGCACGGTGACCGGCCCCGGCGGGTACAGCGTGACCCCGTGGTCGTGCGGTTCGTTCACCCCGGCGTCCCTCACCACGGACGGGACGTACACGTTCACCGTGACGGCTTTGGACACCGCCGGGAACTCGGCGACCTCGAGTGTGGGTTACACCTTGGACACGGTCCCCCCCACGGTGACGACCGCGGTGGCGCCGGCGGCGCTGTCGAACGACCCCACCCCGACGTTCAGCTCGACGACCTCCGACCCGGTCGGGGTGGCTTCGGTTACCTGCACGCTGACCGGGCCGGGCGGCTACACGCAAACCCCGGCGGGCTGTGGCTCCTTCACCCCGGCGTCGCTCACCACCGACGGGACCTACACGTTCACGGTGACCGCCGTGGACACCGCGGGGAACTCGGCCACCTCGAGCGTGGGCTACACCTTGGACACGGTCGCCCCCACCATCACAACCTCGGTGGCCCCGGCGGCGCTGTCGAACGACCGGACGCCGACGTTCAGCTCCACGAGCTCGGACCCGGTGGGGCTGGCTTCGGTGACTTGCACGCTGACCGGGCCGGGCGGCTACACGCAAACCCCGGCGGGCTGTGGCTCGTTCACCCCGGCGTCGCTCACCACGGACGGGACGTACACGTTCACGGTGACCGCCGTGGACACCGCGGGGAACTCGGCGACCTCGAGCGTGGGTTACACCTTGGACACGGTCGCCCCCACGGTGACGACCGCGGTGGCGCCGGCGGCGCTGTCGAACGACCGGACGCCGACGTTCAGCTCGACGAGCTCGGACCCGGTGGGGCTGACCTCGGTTACCTGCACGGTGACCGGCCCCGGCGGGTACAGCGTGACCCCCGGGTCGTGCGGTTCGTTCACCCCGGCGTCGCTCACCACGGACGGGACCTACACGTTCACGGTGACCGCGGTGGACACCGCCGGGAACTCGAGCACGACGACCGTGACCTACGTCCTTGACACGGTCGCCCCCACGCTTACGACCGCGGTGGCCCCGGCTGCGCTGTCGAATGACCGGACCCCGACGTTCAGCTCCACGAGCTCGGACCCGGTGGGGCTCACCTCGGTGACCTGCACGGTGACCGGCCCCGGCGGGTACAGCGTGACCCCGGGGTCGTGCGGCTCGTTCACCCCGGCGTCGCTGACCACGGACGGGACCTACACGTTCACGGTGACCGCGGTGGACACCGCCGGGAACTCGACGACGTCCAGCGTCACATACACCCTCGACACGGTGCCGCCGACGGTCACAACCGCGGTGGCGCCGGCGGCGCTGTCGAACGACCGGACGCCGACGTTCAGCTCGACGACCTCGGACCCGGTCGGGGTGACGTCGGTGAGCTGCACGGTGACCGGGCCGGGCGGGTACAGCGTTACCCCGGGGTCGTGCGGTTCGTTCACCCCGGCGTCGCTGACCACGGACGGGACGTACACGTTCACCGTCACGGCTTTGGACACCGCCGGGAACTCGGCCACCTCGAGCGTGGGCTACACCCTCGACACGGTGCCGCCGACCGTGACGACCGCGGTGGCGCCGGCTGCGCTGTCCAACGACCGCACCCCGACGTTCAGCTCGACGATCTCCGACCCGGTCGGATCCACCGTTACCTGCACGGTGACCGGCCCCGGCGGTTACACCCAAACCCCGGCGAGCTGCGCATCGTTCACCCCGGCGTCGCTGACCACGGACGGGACCTACACGTTCACCGTCACGGCGGTGGACACCGCGGGGAACTCGGCGACGTCCAGCGTCACCTACACCCTCGACACGGTGCCCCCCACCGTCACGACCGCGGTGGCGCCGGCGGCGCTGTCGAACGACCGGACGCCGACGTTCAGCTCCACGAGCTCGGACCCGGTGGGGCTCACCTCGGTGACCTGCACGGTGACCGGCCCCGGCGGTTACACCCAAACCCCGGCGAGCTGCGCATCGTTCACCCCGGCGTCGCTGACCACCGACGGGACGTACACGTTCACGGTTACCGCGGTGGACACCGCCGGGAACCAGACCACGTCCAGCGTCACCTACACCCTCGACACGGTCGCCCCCACCGTGACCGCCTCGGTGGCCCCGGCGGCGCTGTCGAACGACCGCACCCCGACGTTCACGGTGACCGTGGTCGACTCGGTCGGATCCACCTTGACTTGCACGCTGGCCGGCCCAGGGGCCTACGCCCAAACCCCCACCAACTGCGGCTCGTTCACCCCGGCGTCCCTGACCACCGACGGGACCTACACGTTCACGGTGACCGCGGTCGACGCCGCCGGGAACTCGGCGACGTCCAGCGTCACCTACACCCTGGACACGGTCGCCCCCACCGTCACAACCGCGGTGACCCCCGGCGCGCTGTCTAACACCCGGTCCCCGACGTTCAGCTCGAGTGCGACCGACCCAGTCGGCCTCAACTCGGTCACCTGCACGCTGGCCGGCCCGGGCGGGTACGCCCAGACCCCGGCGAGCTGCGGTTCGTTCACCCCGGCGTCGCTGACCACCGACGGGACCTACACGTTCACGGTGACCGCGGTCGACGCCGCCGGGAACTCGGCGACGAGCAGCGTCACCTACACCCTCGACACGGTGCCCCCCACCGTCACGACCGCGGTGGCGCCGGGCGCCCTTTCGAACAATCGGACGCCGACTTTCAGCTCGACCAGTTCGGACCCGGTGGGCCTGACGTCGGTGACCTGCACGCTGATCGGACCGGGCGCCTACGCCCAAACCCCCAACAACTGCGGCTCGTTCACCCCGGCGTCGCTCACCACCGACGGGACCTACACGTTCACCGTGACCGCGGTCGACGCAGCGGGCAATCAGACGATCAGTGCCGTGATCTACACCCTCGATACCGTCCTGCCGGTGGTGTCCACGAGCGTCGCGCCCCGGCAGTTGGCCAACGACCGCACGCCCACGTTCACCGCGACCGTGACCGACTCGATCGAGTTCACGCTCACCTGTTCCCTCACCGGGCCCGGCGGGTACCTACTCGCCCCGGCCAGCTGCCTCTCGGTGGCACCGGCGACGCTCACCACCGACGGTGCGTACACCTTCACCGTGACCGCCGTGGACCCCGCCGGTAACCAGACGGTGAGCAGCATCACCTACACGCTGGACACGGTCCCCCCGCCTGCGCCCACCGTGATCTCGCCCGTGAGCCCGTCCAACGTGCTCACCCCCCAATTCATCTTTAACGACGTCCCCGGTGCAACGTTCGTCTGTACTCTCACCCGGTTCTTCCTCCCGGTGTCCGGCCCGGCCCCCTGCCCGGTCAACGGGGTCTTCGATCTCACCGGGCAGCAGGATGGCGACTTCGAGCTCACCGTGTACGCGATTTCACCGGCCGGCAACGTCGGACCGTCGACCACTGTCGTCTACAGCCTGGACACTGTCCCGCCCGCTCCACCGCACCTGATCGGGCCGACCAGCCCGTCGCCGCTGCGCAACCCGCAGTGGAGTTGGGTGAACGTGCCGGATACCGCCGGTGCGACCACGGCGACCTGCGAGCTCACCGGCCCGAACGGTGCGATCCTGGTTGGGCCGCTGCCGTGCACCAGCCCGTTCACCGGTGACCTCACGCACGCCATGCCGGGGGTCTACACGCTGACCGTCTGGCTGACGGATGTCGCGGGGAACGTGAGCCCGCCCGCGACCTCCACCTACGACCTCGATCCGAACGCGTTGATCCCACCGACGGTGACGGTGCCGGTCTCGCCGACGTCGAACCGGCATCCGTCGTGGATCCTCGTGCAGCCCGCCGGGTCCACCCTGATCTGCACCCTGACCGGCCCCGGTGGGTACAAAGTGGGCCCGGGACCGTGCCCGGCCGGCGGGACATACGACCTGGTCGGGCGTCCGGACGGCACCTACGTGCTCACCGTCGTGGCGCGCTACCCGACTGGGGTCGAGAGCGCCAGCTCGGCTACCAGCTACGTGCTCGACACCACGGCGCCGCCGAGCCCGGTCCTGCTCTACGCCAGCCCGTCGCCGAGCGGCTCGACGACACCGTTCTGGGGGTTCGCCCTGCCGCCGAACTCCACCGGGCGCTGCGAGCTGCTCGGCGGCGCCGGGGTGATCTCCGGTTGGCAGCCCTGCCGCGGCGCGGTGTCCTACAACCTTGGCAATCGGCCGGACGGCACCTACACGCTCCTCGTGGTGGCGGTCGACAGCGCGGGGAACGCGTCGCGCCCGTTGAGCGCCGCCTACCAGCTCGACCGCTTCGGCGGACCCACCGTCCAGCCGAGCCGGCCTGGCGGGACGCCGACGGGCTCAGGTAATGGCAGCGGCGCCCAAGGGCCGGCTCCGACCCCGCCAGGGCCACCCGCGGCCGGTTTCGCGCACCGGATCGCAGCCTTCGGCGGCGGCCCCGCCATCTTGTCCGGCGGCGGATCCGGCCCGGCGGTCCGCGTCGTCGCGGTGAAGCCCCCGCCGGTGATCAGCCCGGGGTTCGCCTCCCTGCCGCCTGGCGTGCGCCAGGTGGTTCAGGGCGTGGTGAGCGCGGTGGGCCGCAACCAGGACCACGGCACGTTCCCGCTGGCCCTGATCGGGGTGGTGCTCGTATTCCTGCTCGTGCAGAACCGCATCGATCGACGGGATCCGAAGCTCGCGTTGGCGGCCGTTTCTGCCGATGACGACATGGAGTTCAGGCCTCCCCCACCGGGAGCACCAGCATGACGCCCAGCAGCGCGCCGGTACGCGCCGACCTCGTCCCGTTGGACGAGCGGCTGCGCTACCTCCGCGTGCTCCGAACCTTGCTCGCCGGTGCGACCATCCTGTTCGCCCTGCTGCTCCGGTCGAGCCTGATCAACTCGCTACCGGCCATCGCCGTGGGGGCGCTCGTCTACCTGGCCGCCGCTTTCAGTTTCGAGGCCGTGTGGCGCCTGCTCAACCGGCGGGGCCTGTGGATCTTCGGCCTGCTGCTCATGCTCGACGGCGTCTTCCTGGCCTGGGCCAACTACGAGACCGGGGGATCGAGCAGCCCGGTCCGCTACCTGGTCCTGGTGCATCTGTCCGCGGTCGCCCTGCTGGCCTCCTACCGGACCGCGCTCAAGCTCGCCCTGTGGCACTCGATGCTGGCGTTCGTCGTCTACTACGGCCGGCAGGCCGGGTTCCTCTCCCCGCTGCGGGGTGGGCACCCGGCGCTCGTCTTGGAATACCACCGGATGGCCGGGTTCATCATCGCCTTCTGGATGCTCACCCTGGTCATCTGCACCCTGTCCGCGGTGAACGAGCGGGAGCTGCGCCGCCGCCGGGTCGATCTTGAGGCGCTGGCCGCGATGGGACGGGCGCTGGAAGACGCGGACGACGTCGTGGCGGTGAGCAACGTCCTGCTCCAGAGCCTCGGCGCGACATTTGGTTTCGAGCGGCTCGCCCTGTTCGACGCCCCGGAGCGGCAGTTCCACCTGCTGTCCTGCCTCGACCTCGACGACGCGGTGGTCGGCGACTTCTCCGCGTCCCCGAACTCCGTGCTCGCCCAGGCCTGCGTGACCCGCAGCACCCAACTCGTCCAGGCGTTGGACCCGACGACCGACGCATGGCTCACGGCTGTCATGCGCGGCGCTCGCAACCTGCTCGTCGTGCCATTGGTTGCGGAGGGGCGCGCCGTCGCGGTCGTCGTAGCGCAAACCGGTCTGCGGCCGGGATCCCGGATCGAGCGCCGGGTCGTGGCCACGACCGAGCGCTTCACGTCGCACGCGGCGCTGGCGTTGCGCAACGCGGTCCTGCTTCAGCGCATGGCCGAGATGGCGGCGACGGACGGCCTGACCGCCCTGGCCAACCGGCGCAGTTTCGACGAGGCGTTGGCCCGGGACATCGCCCGCGCCGAGCGGATGGACACGCGCCTGTCGATCGTGCTGCTCGACCTCGACAACTTCAAGGCCCTGAACGACACCTACGGGCACGTGGTCGGGGACGGGGTGCTCAGCCAGGTCGCGGCGGTGCTCCGCGAATACGGTCGGGAGTACGACACGGTGGCCCGCTACGGCGGCGAGGAGTTCGCGGTCGTCCTGCCCGGCTGCTCCAATGCGGTGGCGATGCACGTCGCGGAGCGGCTGCGTGCCGCCGTGGACGAGGCTCCGACAGAGGTGCCGGTGACCGCGAGCTGTGGGGTGGCGACCTTCCCGATCGACGCCACCGACGCCCGCGGGCTCATCCAGGCTGCGGACGAAGGGCTGTACGCATCGAAACGAGCCGGTCGCAACCGGGTCACCTCGGCGACGGATGCCCGATCCGCCGCCGTCTCCTAGTCGGAATCGGGTCCGGAAAACGCGCATACGTGTACCGGCGTCCCAGCCGTACCAGGTCGTCCACAATCGGTGAGCCGCCGCCCTTGAGTCCGGGCCGCTCGGTGGTCTAGCGTCACCGACCACCGCGAACCGGGGCGAGTCGGATATCTCCCCCGCTGGGGGGGCCAGTGAACGGCGTGACTGTCGTCGAGGACGAAGTCCGCGAGCTGGTGCGCCGCCGTGGCCTCGACCCGGCCACCGACTCGGCGACCATCCGCCGTTTGGTGGACGAGGTCGTGGCCGACTACGACGAGCGGAGCCTCAGCGCCGACTTGCCGGTGCTCCCCGACCCAGGTGGGGTCGCCCGGGTGGTTTACGACGCCGTGGCCGGGTTCGGGCCACTCCAGGCGTTCCTCGACGATCCGACCGTGGAGGAGATCTGGGTCAACGAACCGGGACGGATCTTCGTGGCCAGGTCCGGCCGCAGCGAGCTGACCACCACGATCCTCACCGACGCGCAGGTCCGCGACCTGGTCGAGAAGATGCTGAAGACCTCGGGTCGACGGGTGGATGTATCGCAGCCCTTCGTCGACGCCGTGCTTCCCGACGGGTCCCGGTTGCACGTGGTGATCCCGGATATCACCCGGCGGCACTGGTCGCTGAACATCCGCAAGTTCGTGCTGACCGCGCACGCCCTCGACGAGCTCGTTGCCCTCGGCACGCTGACCGGGCAAGGTGCCCGATTCCTCGAGGCGGCGGTGGTCGCCGGGCTCAACATCCTGGTGTCCGGTGGAACGCAGACCGGGAAGACGACGCTCTTGAACGCGTTGGCGGCGGCCATCCCGGGAGCGGAGCGCGTCATCACTTGCGAAGAGGTTTTCGAGCTGCAGATCCCGTTGCCCGACGTGGTGGCGATGCAGACCCGGCAGCCCAACCTGGAAGGGACCGGTGAGGTCCGGTTGCGCCGGCTGGTCAAGGAGGCGCTGCGGATGCGGCCCTCCCGGATCATCGTCGGCGAGGTGCGCCAGGAGGAGCGTCATGGGTCTGTGGGTTACCGACGCGCACGCTCGAAACCACCCCAATATGCCCAGCGTCATGTACGCCTGGGTTACCGACGGGGTCCACTGCGCTGGTGTCGGTTTCTGGCCTGGATGGGTGGTCGCCGGCTAGCAGGCGGTCGAGTAACTGGGTCTGGGGAATGCGGCCCTCGATGTGTACAGCAGGGCGCCAGGGTCTGCGGTCTCCGAGGGAGCCGCCTCGGGGCGGACGTGCGGGTGGTTCTTCAACGATGGTTACCCGGACGTCGAGCATGGCCAGCATGTCGGTCATCTCGGGCAGAGTCATCCGGGGCAGTTCGCGAGCGGCCGCCTCGGCCAAAGCGCAGAGGTCGTTCATGCGCTGTGCCTCCGCGGCAGCTTCCGTCTGCCAGGCCTCCCGCTCGGCCTTGAGCCGGCGAGCCTCTCCTAGGTCTCGCTCGAGTTCGGCTGCAGCTTGCTGAAGCGCTCCCGGGTTGTCGGCCAGGAGACCGGCTTTGGTCGCCCTGGTGAGGGCTCGCTCCAGCCGGTAGATGCGCGCTTCCAGTTCCGCCATCTCCTCGCGCTCGACCTGAACCTGCCCGGCCCGAAGACCGAGGTAGTCCCCGACGCACGCCAGTAGCTCCTCCGGCCTGCTCAGGAGTGCGACGAGGCGGGACCAGACGACCTGCTCGATCCAGCCCGCTTCGATCCGGTGAGCCTTGCATCGTGGCGCCGTCGTGGCAGTCCACCGGGCGGCCCGGCACCGGTATTGCCGCAGGTCCCGGTCGTTCCGCCAGACACCACCGAAGGGCTCACCGCAGACGCAGATGAGCCGACCGGAGAGCGGGTAAGGGTGGTTGGGTTTCTTGACGCCGTAAGCCCTGCGGGCGAGGGCGTCTTGGACAGCCTGCCATTGTTCCTCACTGAGGATGGGCTCAGCTTGGACGGCTTTCGCTTCCCCGTACCTGCCGGTGGCTACCCCGCACTCGACCTTACCCCAGGCGAACTCGCCGCGAAGCCCGCGCGAGCGGAGCTTTCTGGCCAAGTTCTGGTGCGCCCAGTCGCTGCCATAGGGCGTCCGGTAGCCGAGATGGTTGAGCTGGCGGCAGATTTCACCTGTGGTCAGCCCGTGATCGACGAGTAGCTCGGTCGCCAACCGGGCGATCCGAGCTTCGTCTTCGTCGATGACCAGGCGCGAGTCTTTCCCTGATTCGACATGCCGGTAGCCGAACGGGGTCCGGGAGGTTGGCCAGCCGCCGCGCTCCGCTGCGGAGCGGTGCGCGCCACGGGCCATGCGTTCAATGATCCGTTTTCGTTCGTACTGGGCGAAATTGCCCAACAATCCTGAGAACATCTCGCTTTCCGGGGTGTCCTCGGTTTCGAACGGGACATCCAGTGCTAGCCGGCGCACCCCGCACTCGCGGAACTCCCGCTCGATCAGCAGGCGGGTCAACTCATCGCGCGAGAAGCGGTCGAGCTTCGCCACCAAGACGACGTCTACGCCGCCCTCTCGGGCCCTGGCGAGTAACCGGTCAAGCGCAGGGCGGTTCAGCAAGGTACCGCTCACGCCCTCCTCAACGAATTCGGCGACCAGCACCCAGCCGCGCCGTGCGACTTCCTGACGGCACCGATCGAGCTGATCGGCGAGGCTCGTGTTCTTGACCTGGTCGTCGCTGCTCACCCGGGCATAGATGGCCACACCCGGCGCGACGGGCGACTCGACGACTCCGTTAGCCTTCTCCCCGTTGGTCGGGGTTGGCGCTCGTTTGCTATGAGGCGTCGTCATGGCTCTTGGCGCCCCGCCGTAGCGATTCCTCGGCCCGGCTGAAGATCAGATAGAGCAGCCTGCGGTAGCGCTGGTCGTCGTCGACCGCTGCCCAGGAGACGGTGATGGCGCCGGCCGCCGCCGGGCGCTCGGGTGGTTTCGAGTAGTTGCTGACACCGCCGGCTGGTGGGGCTGAGGCGGTGTGCTCTGATACTTCTGACGCCGGGCCCGCGCGTTCGGGCGTGCTTGAGGGGCTCCTCGAGTGTGTCCGGGCAGCTCTGCGCGGTATCCATGTGCTCGCTTCCTGCCCTGCCGGCTCACCGGGCCGATGTCTATGGACGCTCAATTGGCCTGGTGAAGTCAAGGTCTTGGCGGCGATTCGTCGCTCCCTCATCGACTGGCCGCCGTGTCTAGTCGTGGCAGGTAGCCGACCAAGTTGTTATCCACGCGCAGTAGCCCGGCGAGGGCGTCCACGGCCACGCCGTCTGGGCGCTGTTGATCGGTCATGGGGATACTTCCGCCCGGGCCGAGGCGATCGGGCGCTGGCCCGGGCTTACCGGCGCTGCTCCGCGGTCGGTCATCGTGGACGGCTGCCCTGGGGCTCCACCAGGAGGACGGAACGCCGTGACTTGGGCGCAGGTTGAGGTAGATCCTCGACCTGGCGACCCAGGCGCCCGGCCGTCCTGCGCTTCCGGGACCCGCCGGGTCACCGCCCGCCTCGGCGCAGCGGTTGCAGCCACGAATCTGATCGAGGCCGGGAGGCAGCCCATCGATGGCCTCAGACTGATCGAGTCCTTGCGTAGCACCAGGATGTCCTCGTGGGCTATGACGTGGAGCGGGTTGCCACGGCGGCGGGCTTGGCGGACTTGGTTGAGGGCGAAGAAGCTGGCCCGGGGGACGAGCCGGTCGCCGCGCAACCCGACGAGGAGGGCGACGAGCCGGTCGTAGGGGATCAGGCCGATGTCCTCGCCGAGTTGGAGAACCGCTGAGCTCAAGTCGACGAGTCGTCCTTGTTCCCGCCAGGGACGAGCGGTGACCGCGACGATGCCACCGGGGCGTAGCAGCGGGACGCAGCCGGCGAGGATGTCGCGGAACCCGTCGAGCAGCGCCGTAGTGCTGGCGTGGGCGAGGTTGTGCGGGTCGTGGCTGTAGCGGAAGTCGCTTTTCGCGACCCCGGCTCCGGGCACGGCCTTGACCTGCCCGTGTAGCGACGCACCATACGGCGGGGAGGTGAGCACCAGCGCGACGTGGCCTTCTACTTCGGGGTCGATGAGTTTGGAGAGCCGGCGGGCGTCGCCGGTGATGACGTGCGCGTCGCCGGTGGCGCCGGACAGGTCGGCGCCCATCAGGTTGGCGCGGGCAATGTCGGCCCAACGCGGTTCGTATTCGACGCCGATCGCCGCCCGGCCGAGGTGGACGGCTTCGACCAGGGTGGTGCCGATCCCGCACATCGGGTCGAGGACGAGGTCACCGGGTTGGGTGTAGGTGGTGATGGCGCGGCGAGCGGTTTCGGGGAGCATCCGGGCGGGGTGTGCGGTGGATTCGGGCAGGTAGCGGCCGGCTCGCTGTACCCGCGCGGTGCGCTGCGCGGTTGGCCACACCGACAGCGGCAGGTCCGCCGCGGCTGGGCGTCGTGGCGCGCTCATCGGCTGCTCGACTTGGCGAAGAGCAGGACGTCCTCGTGCGCGGTCAGGTGCGCGGGTTCGCCGCGGCTGATCGCGGCCCGGGTCTGGGTGAGTTGCCAGAACGACGGGCGGGCTGCCAGTGCTCCGTCTCGGACGGCGGCGAGCAACGCGACGACGTGTTGCAGGTAGCCGAAACCGGCCTGCTGGCACAGGGTGACGGTGAGCCCGGCCAGGTCGAACAGCCGGCCCTTGCGGCGGGTGTTCTTGGTGACGGTCACGAGCAACCCGCCGGGTTTGAGCAGCTGGTAGCAGCCGGTGTAGATCTCCGTCATTGCCTGGGCGTAGGCGTTGCCGCGGGCGTGACCGAGGTTGGCTGGCCCGCCGTAGTTGAGCGTGTCGGGTGGGCACATGCGGTGGCCGGCGATCCAGCCGGGCTTGTCGATGACGCCCGCGGCGCAGCCGTAGGGCGGTGAGACCACGATCAGGTCGACGGTGCCGGCGACGTCGTGGAGCACGGCGGACAGCCGGCGCGCATCCGCGGTGTGCACCTCGACGAGGTGTTGCTGCTCGACGGTGAGCACCTGCTCGCAGTTGGCGACGGCGAGCCGCGCCCAGCGGTCTTCCAGTTCGACGCCGACCGCGCGGCGTCCCAGGGCGGCGGCTTCGATGAGCGTGGTGCCGATCCCGCACATCGGGTCCAGCACGTACTCCCCGGGGTGGGAGTAGGCGGCGATGATGCGCCGGGCCAGGTCGGGCAGCATCTTGCCGGGATGGGCGGTACTGGCCGGCAGGTAACGCCCGGCGCGCTGGTACTGCGCGCTGGTCTGCGAGCAGGGCCAGACCGTCAGCGGTACGAGATCGCGTGACGGATCGGTCTGCTCACAGGGTGGTGCGGGGTGGCGTGTGGCCATGGGCGTGCCCACCAGCCGCCGGTTTCGCCGACACCCCTCCAATCCACGTTTCGGCCCGGTTTGTGACAGCAGGCCGCCGACTTCTTTCCACCGCGGGCAATGACCTTGCTGAGCTGGCCGAGGTCGAGGTAGGACTCCTCGTTGATCAACCACCTCACCGGAAGGAGCGCACCGATGCCCAACACCACCACCCCGCCCAGTGCTACCGAACGGGTCCACGCGGCCCTTGTTGGCCGGCCGTCGGCTACCGCGGCTGGTCTCGCCGAGGAGACCGGCTTGGGCCGATCGACGGTCACCAAGGCCCTTACTGGACTGGAAGCCGCTGGGCTTGCCCACCGCGTGCCGGGTGGCCGGGACGGCGGGAAGCGGCTGCCTGACATGTGGGAGGCACCGCCCGCGGAGCCGTCACCGGCGAAGACGTCAGCGACATCACCGGGGCGGTTACGACCGACCAAGCCAGCAGCCGGCCCCGATGGTGCCGAACGGCTCGGCCGCGGTCAGCTCCGTGAACTCGTGCTGACCCACCTACGCGACCACCCCGGCGACGCGTTCAGTCCGAGCGCGCTGTCCGCCGCGTTGGGCCGTTCGGCTGGTGCGATCAGCAACGCCGCCGAAACCCTCGTCGCGGCCAGTCAGGTTGAACGGTCGGTCGACCGTCCGCGCCGCTACCGGATCTCCGCGTAGAACAAATTTGCTGACCGTTTCGGGCGGCTCGCGGCACCACGCGGGCCACCCGAAACGATGTCAGCGGGTTGAACACTTCTTGAACACGCTGGTCAGCGGCCAGATGAAGCGAAGGTGCCCCGGTTGTCGGTCCGGCGTGCGGCCGGTTGGTGGGCTTGAACAGATGTTGAACACTCCCGGCTGCGCGGCCGGGTGTTCAACATCTGTTCTCCCGTGCTGGCGTGCTGGCGGCTCCCCTCTTCGAAGGAGCCGCTATGCACCCCGCACCCCGACGTCCGCCCCCCGACGGCTATGACGTCAGTCCCCTCGACGTCCTCGATCAGGCGTTCACCGCGCTGGTCAGCGGACCCGACCCGTTGAGCTTGGACGGGCGAACGGTGGGCCGTGGCCTGCCGCGCCGGCTGATACCCCTGGATGAACTCAAGACGATCCTGCTGCACCCGTCCACCAGCTACCCGACCCGGGAAGCAGTCTGGGCGGAACTGGTCCGGCTGTCCCGCACGGGTGAGCCGGCGTGGACGGTCGGGGTGACCGGCGTCGCGATCCCCGGGCTGCGCCGGGCCGCCGGTCGGCTCAGCCGCGACTACCCCAGCCACGCTGCCCTGGTCGATGACTACCGGGTTGACGTCGACGCCGAGGTGCTCACCGGCTTCCTGGCCGCGCTCGCCACGATCGACGTCGCCGCCGGGCATCTGCCGGCCCGGTTGTGTTGGGCTGGCTACCGCGCCGGACGCAGCCGCTGCCGCCGCGAGGTCACCGAAGCCCGCCACCGCGCCGGACCCGTGGAGGGCACCGCGCCGATGCGCCCCTACGGGCATCCCGATCTGGTGCTGCTGGCCGCGGTCGACGCCGGGGTGATCACCTTGGCTGAGGCCCGCCTGATCGGCGCTACCCGCCTCGACGGCATGGACCTGCAACAGCTGGCCGCCCGACTCGGCGTCACCTACGCCGCGGTCCGCATGTGGCGTAGCCGTGCGGAACGCCGCCTCACCAGGTTTTTGGTATCCGGGGAACTTCCCAAGAAAAGTCGCGTGTCACAAATCGGCCCTAAAGGTGGATTGGAGGGGTGCGGGACTTCCCGGGCCGGAACGCCGATCGCCGGCAGGCCGTCGGGCGCCGACAACCCACACCCCCACTCGATCAAGGAGGTGACGCCCTCGCCGGCCCGGCTTCCGGCCCGGAAGTTCCGCACCCGTGGCTTTCGTGGAGGTGTCTGACCGTTGAAGCGCAAACTGCTGTTCGTTCTGCCCGTAGCGGCCGCAACCGCCGGCCTGCTGTTCGCGGCCGCACCACCCGCGTTTGCCCATTCGGCGGGGCTGCTCGCCGCAGCCCCGCCGACGCTGGCCGGGGTCATCAACGAGCTACGGCTGTGGCTGGTCGGGTTGCTGGCCACCCTCGCCACGTTCTTCCTCACCATCGGCGGGGTGCGTTACCTGACCGCCGCCGGGGACCCTGGGCAAATCGAGCGGGCCAAGAACGCGTTGAAATCGGCCGCGATCGGGTACGCGCTGGCCGCGCTCGCCCCGCTGCTGGTCGCGGCGCTGCAGTCCCTCGTCGGCCCATGACCGCCCCCCTCCGGACGCTGGCCGGGCTAGCTCTCTCAGCGGCGGCGGGCGTCGCGTTCGCCTGGCCGGCCGCGGCAGCGACGGCAACCCCCGCCGTGTCATCCGCCGCCGGGTCAACCGCTGCCGTGGTCACGGCCAGCACCAGCACGGCGAGTCCGCAGCCGAACCCGACACCCAGCCAGACTTCCAGTCCGACGCCGGGTGGTGTGCAACTCGGTCCGGGCCTCGGCCCGAACCCATCACCCAGCCCCGCGCCGACCGGCACAATCCCGGGGACAGGCAGTCACGGCTGCGGGCTGGTGGACATCACCTGCCACGTCACCTCGGCGATCAACGGCTGGTTCAAAGGCCTCGTCACCTCCGCCCTGGACCCGGTGCTGAGCCTGCTCGGGCGCACCGTGCTCGCCACCCCGGCGATGACCGGCTCCGGGCGGGTCAGCGATCTGTGGGACATCTCCGCGGGCATCGCGAACGGCCTGTTCGTGCTGCTGGTCATCGCCGGTGGGATCACCGTGATGACCCACGAAACCCTGCAAACCCGGTACAGCCTCAAAGAGATCGCACCACGGCTGGTGGTGGCCGGGATCGCGGCGAACACCAGCCTCGCGATCGCCGGGGTCGCGATCGGTTTCGCGAACGCGTTCTCCGCCGCGTTCCTGTCCGGCGGGGTGAACCCGGCCGACGCGACCAGCGTGATGAGCCAACTGGTGCTGGCGCCGCTGGCCAACGGTGGGATCTTCCTGGTCCTCCTCGGACTGCTCACCGCGGTGCTCGGCGTCGCGTTGCTGTGCGTGTATGTCGTGCGGATCGCGGTGGTGCTGCTGCTGGTCACCGCCGGGCCGCTGCTGCTGGCCTGCCATGCGCTGCCGCAAACCGAGGGGCTGGCCCGATTGTGGTGGCGGTCCCTCGCCGCCTGCCTAGGCATCCAGGTCGGCCAGTCGCTGGTGCTGGTCACCGCCCTTCGAGTGTTCTTCACCCCCACCGGCGTCAGCCTGCTCGGCTTGCCGACTGCTGGCGGGCTGGTGGACATGCTCATCGCCTGCTGCCTGCTGTGGGTGCTGCTGCGGATCCCCTCGTGGGCGTCGCGGCTGGCGTTCGCCGGCACCGGCCACCGACCCTCCTCAGCGATCCGGTTGGTGAAGACCGCGGTGGTGTACAAGGCGATCCGCGCCGGGATGGCGGCGCTATGACCAGCCCACGCCGATCAGATCGGGTACGGATCCCCGCCGACATCGACCGGCCCGACCCGCTGCTCGCCGGCCTCGCGGCCCGACCGTTGGCGATCCTGGCCGGCACCGGTCTGCTGCTGTGCCTTGCTTACGCGGCGACCCGACGGGTGCTGCCGCTGCCCGTGTTCGCCGGCCTGGCCGCCCCCCTGGTGCTGAGCGCCGCGGTGCTGGCGTTGGGCCGCCGTGATGGGCTCAGCGCCGACCGGCTCGCCCTGGCCGCACTGCGGCTGCACCTCGGGCCGCGGCAGCTCGTTCCCGTCACCGCAGCGATCCGCTCCGCACCGGGCTGGGTGGGACCCGCCGGACCGCTGCCCGGGCCGCTGCGGCTACCGGCCACCGCCATCAGCGGTGACGGCACCATCGAGTTGGCCGGCGACGGGGCGGCGCTTGTCTGCCGGGCGTCGTCGGTGACCTTCGCGCTGCGGACCCCAGCAGAGCAGCAAGGACTGCTCGCCGCGTTCGCCCGCTACCTCAACGCCGCAACCAGCCCGGTGCAGTTCCTGATCCGCAACCACCCCGTCGACCTGACCGCCGACATCGCCGCGCTGCTGGACGCCGCGGCCGGGTTGCCGCACCCAGCGTTGGAAGCCGCCGCCCGCGAACACGCCGCGTTCCTCACCGAGTTGACCGGCGGCGGAGGGGTGCTGGCCCGCGAACTGCTGGTGGTGTTCCGCGACCCGGTGCCCGCCGACGCCGCCGTGCGGCTGCACCGGTGCGCCGCCGACGCCGCCGTCCTGCTGGCCGCGGCCGGGGTGACCCTGAGCGTGCTCGACGGTCCCACCGCGGCGTGGATGCTCGCGCGTTGCGCCGACCCGAACACCGACCCCCCACCCATCGGGGTCGGCGCGGGGACTGGGATTGTCACCGGACGGCTGGCATGAACCGGCTGCTGCCGCACCGCGGCAGAACCCCCGCAGCACCAGCGGGGTGCGCGGTGGCACCGGACTCGGTGGAAGTCACCGCTTCGCATTGCCGGATCGGTGCGGGTTTCGTGCGCACCCTGGCGGTCACCGGCTACCCCCGCGATGTCGGCCCTGGTTGGCTCGAGCCGCTGACCAACCACCGCGGCCGGGTGGACGTCGCCGTGCACGTCCAGCCGGTGCCCCAACCCGTCGCCGCGGACCGGCTGCGCAGGCAACGCGCCCGGTTGGAATCATCCCGGCGCATCGACGCGGCCGCGCAGCGGCTGTCGGATCCCGCTTTGGCGGTGGCCGCCCGAGACGCTGAAGACTTGGCTGAGCGGATCGCCCGCGGTGAAGGGCGACTGTTCCGGGTCGGGCTCTACCTCACCGTGCACGCGAGCAGCGAACGCGAACTCGACGTCGAAACGACCCGGCTACGCGGGCAGTTGGCTTCGATGCTGCTCGACGCGCACCCAGCCACGTTCCGTGCCTTGCAAGGCTGGACGACCACGCTGCCGTTGGCCGTGGACTCACTCGACATGCGCCGCACCTTCGACACCGCTGCGTTGGCCGCGGCGTTCCCGTTCGCCACCGACGACCTGCCCACCACTGACGGGGTGCTCTACGGGCAGTTGCTGCGCGGCGGTGGGCTGCTGCGCTGGAACCGGTTCACCCAGCCCAACCACAACGCGGTCATCCTGGCCCGTTCCGGCGCCGGCAAGTCCTACCTGGCGAAACTCGAAACGTTGCGTTCGCTCTACCGCGGCGTGCAGGTGTTCCTGATCGACCCCGAAGACGAATACGCCGCCCTGGCCGCTGCTGTCGGCGGGGTCCACATTGGCCTCGGCGCAGCTGGGGTGCGGATCAACCCGTTCGATCTCGACCCGGCCAGCGGCCCCGACGCATTAACCCGCCGCGCCCTGTTCATCCACACCCTGCTCGACGTTCTGTTCGGCGGGCGAGTTGACCCAGTCAGCCGGGCGGCGCTGGACGACGCGATCCTGACCGCCTACACCCAGGTGGGGATCAGCGCCGACCCGCGCAGCCATACCCGGCCAGCGCCAACCCTGGCCGGTCTGGCCGCGGCATTGGAAGCCAGCGACGACCCGGCGGCCCGGCCGCTGGCCCGCCGGCTCGCCCCGTTCGTCACCGGCAGTTGGCGCGGCCTGTTCGACGGGCCCAGCACGCATCGCGCCGAGGGGCACCTGGTGGTGTTCTCGCTGCGCGGGCTGCCGGATGAGTTGAAAGCCGCTGGCACGCTGCTGGCTGTCGACCAGGTATGGCGCCAGGTCACCAACCCGGCGCAGCGCCGGCCCCGGATGGTCACCGTCGATGAGGCGTGGCTGCTGATGCGTGACCCGGCCGGCGCGGCGTTCCTGCACCGCCTCGCGAAAGCCGCTCGCAAGCATTACTGCGGGCTGACGGTGATCACCCAAGACGCCGCCGACCTGCTCGGCACCGACCTCGGGCAAGCAGTTGTGTCCAATGCGGCCACCCAGATCCTGCTGCGCCAATCCCCGCAAGCCATCGACGCTGTCGCCGCAGCGTTCCGGCTCTCCGACGGTGAACGCGCCTTCCTACTCTCCGCCGCACCCGGCGACGGGCTGCTGGCCGCCGGCTCCGACCGGGCGGCGTTCCACGCCGTCGCCAGCGCCACCGAAAGCCGTCTGTGTTCCACCAGCCCCGAACAGGACCACCCCTACCCGAGTGAGGACCGATGACCGCCGCTACCCCGCCTCCCCCCTACCCGACGCCCGGACTGATCGGCCGGCTCCTGCTCAACCCCGGCCGCGCCCTGCACCTGCTCACCCACCAGTTGGAAACATGGGGGGTGCATTTCGCGGTCACGATTGGCCTGCCCGCCGCAGCCGTGGCGTTGGCCGTCGTGTTGGTGCGGTTCACGGCCCGCCGGGCGGTGGCCGGGCGGCTGCGCCGCGGCGCGCGGCTGGTGATGATCGAAAGCCCCCCGGTAGTCGACCCCGCTGGCGCGGAAGCACTGTGGGGAAACCTGATCGGACTGCGGCGTCCCGGCTGGCGTCGGCTCTGCGGCGGCCAGCCGCATGTCGCGTTTGAACTCACCTGGTCCGATCGGGGTGTCGGCGTCGGCATCTGGGTTCCCGGCAGTGTCCCACCCGGCTACGTCGAACACGCCATCGAAGGCGCGTGGCCCGGTGCGCGCACTTCGGTCACCGACCCCACCCCACCTGTGCCGCTCGAAGGTCGGGCGACCGGCGGGGTGCTGCGGCTGGCCGCCCGCGACTGGTTCGGTCTGCGCACCGAGCATCCATCCGATCCGCTGCGGGCGGTGCTGTCCGCGGCAGGGGAGCTCGGCACTGGGGAAACCGCCGCGGTGCAGGTGCTAGCCCGCCCAGTCACCCGGCGGCGCCTCGCCGGTGCGCACCGGGCTGCCCGCGCGTTGCGGTCGGGGCAGAGCACCACCCGGGTAGGCCAGCTGCTCGACCTGATCACCCCCGGACCCGTGAGCCGGCCTGGGCGCAGCGCCGATCCGATCCTGACCGCCGATGTGCGATCCATCCTCGACAAGGCTGCCCATCCAAGCTTCGAAGTCGCCGTCCGCTACACGGTCACCACCACCAACACCAGCCGGTCGGCGCGGCCGCGGCTACGGGGACGGGCGCACTCGCTGGCGTCATCGTTCGCGCTGTTCACCGCCCGGAACTCCCTGGGCCGGCACCGGCTTGCGCACCCCGCCGTGGTGTTGGCGTCCCGCACGTTGGGCCGCGGTGACCTGCTGTCGGTGCCGGAGCTGGCCGCGCTCGCCCACCTACCCACCGACGTCACCGTGGCGGGGTTGAGCCGGGCCGGTGCCCGCCCGATCGCCCCACCGCCGGCCGTACCATCCGGCGGCAAACTGCTCGGCGACGCCGACACCGGCAGCCGCCGCCCCGTCGCCCTGGCACCGCTGGACGCTCGGTATCACCTGCATGTGCTCGGCGCGACCGGCTGCGGCAAATCCACGCTGCTGACCAACCTGATCCTCGGTGACGTCACCGCCGGCCGCGGTGTGGTGGTCATCGACCCCAAAGGTGACCTGATCACAGACGTGCTCGACCGGTTGCCCGCCGCGTGCACCCCGGTGCTGATCGACCCTGATGAGGACAGCGCACCCCCGTCGATGAACCTGCTCGACGACCCGGATCACGACCTGGCGGTAGACAACCTGGTCGGGATCTTCCGCCGCATCTTCGAGGCCTACTGGGGTCCGCGCACCGACGATGTGCTGCGCGCCGCGTGCCTGACCCTGCTGCGCCGGCCCGGCGCCACCCTGGCCGACGTCCCCCGGCTACTCGCCGACGAGCGCTTCCGCCGCACGTTCACCGAAGGGATTCTCGGCCGTGATCCGGTCGGCCTCGGTGGGTTCTGGACCTGGTATGAGCAGATGAGCGACGCGCAACGGGCGCAGGTCATCGGGCCGGTGATGAACAAGCTGCGGGCGTTCCTGCTCCGCGACTTCGCCCGCCGACTCGTCGGCACCAGCGCCTCCAGCTTCGACATGGCCGGCGTGCTGGATGGCGGGGTGTGCCTGGTCCGGCTTCCCAAGGGCATCCTCGGGGAGGAAACCGCGCGGCTGATCGGCAGTTTCGTTGTCGCCCGGGTCTGGCAGGCGGCCACCGCCCGGGCCCGGCGTGGCCAAGCCGCCCGGGTCGACGCCGCGCTGTACATCGACGAGGCGCAGAATTTCCTCACCCTGCCGCGCAGCCTCGATGAGATGCTCGCCGAAGCCCGCGGCTACGGCCTGTCCCTGGTGTTGGCGCATCAGCATCTGGCGCAGCTGCCCCGGGACCTCCGCGAAGCGGTGTCAGCGAACGCCCGGAACAAGGTGTTCTTCTCCCTGTCCCCCGAAGACGCGCGGATCCTGGCCCGGCACACCACGCCGGAGCTCGGTGAGCATGACCTGTCCCATCTCGGCGGCTACCAGGCCGCGGCGCGCCTCGTCGTCGCCGGCCAGGAAACACCGGCGTTCACCCTGCGGACCCGTCGCACCGACCCGCCGATCGCCGGCCGCGCCGTCCAGGTACGCGGCCAGGCGCGGGCCGCGTTCGGCCAGGACGCGGCCACCCGCCGTGCGGACGCATCGAATAGGCAGCTGGCTGGTCGGCGCCGCCCCGAAGACCCCGGCCTCGCCCCGCAAGTCGGATCAGCCGGCGAATCCGCTGTCGGATCAGCCGTCGCGCTCTCATACGACGACCCGTTCCGGGTTGAACACGCCGGTCAGCGCGCCGACGGGGTCGTCGCCGCCGACCTCGGACTACAGGGGGAATAGGTGAGTGGCTCGCTGGCGCGTTCGAAGGTGGATGACGCCGCGCTGCTGGCGCTGGCCGGTCGGCTCACCGATCGGGATCGGCTGCTGGTGGAACTGCTGGCTCAGCATCGGGTGTTCACCACCGATCAGGTCAGCGATCTCGCGTTCGGCAGTGTGCGCCGCGCTGAGGCGCGGCTCGCTCAGCTTTACCAGCTTCGGGTCGTTGACCGGTTCCGACCCCGCCGGTACGCCGGCTCCGCACCGCTGCACTGGCTGCTCGATGCGGCCGGTGCCGCAGTCGTGGCTGCTGACCGCGGGGTGCTGCCCACCGAGCTGGGCTGGCGTCACGACAAGGGCCTCGCGCTCGCCGGCAGCCAGCACCTTGCGCACCTGGTCGGTGTCAACGGCGTGTTCACCGCGCTGGTCCGCACCTCCCGACACACCACCGGCTGTCAACTCGCGACGTGGTGGTCGGAACGCCGCTGCGCCGCCGAGTGGGGGGAACTGGTCCGCCCCGACGGCTACGGCGTGTGGATCGAAGGAGGCACGACGGTGCCGTTCCTGCTCGAATACGACACCGGCAGCGAACGGCTCGCCCGCCTCGCCGGCAAACTCGCCGGCTACACCGACCTCACCGCTGGCGCCACCCGCCCCACCTGGGTGCTGTTCCGGCTCCCCAGCCCCCGCCGGGAAGCCGAAGCCCGCCGGGTCCTGACCGGCAGCCCGCTACGGATCGCCACCGCCACCCCAACCGACCCCAAGCAGCCCCGAACGTTCGATCCCGCCGGGCCAGTGTGGCTGCCCATCGGGCCGCAGCCTCGCCGGCTACGCCTCGGCGAACTCGCAGACCCCCGATGACCATGCAGCAAGGCCCGGCCGCACTCGCCGCTGGAGTCGTGGTCGGGCTGGTGATGCTCGTCGCGGTGCTGGCCGGTGCCGCCGCCACCGGCCTGTCCGCGGTACTCGGCGGGGCCGGTGCCGGCAGCGGCCCCGCGGCGCCCACAGGCGCCACCGCTGGCATTCCTGCCGACTACCTGCTGCTGTATGAGCAGGCCGCCGCCAGCTGCCCCGGGCTGAGCTGGAGTGTGCTGGCCGCCATCGGCACCATCGAGTCCGGCAACGGGGCCAACGAGGGTCCCTCCGCCGCGGGAGCCGTCGGCCCCATGCAGTTCGAGCCCACCACCTTCGCCGAATACGACATGCCAGTACCACCCGGCGGCGTCAGCCCGCCCAGCCCGTACGACCCGGTCGACGCGATATACGCGGCGGCCCGTGACCTGTGCGCCAACGGTGCGCGCGACAACGCGAACCTGCCGGCCGCGATCTTCAACTACAACCACTCCGATACCTACGTCACCGAGGTGTTGGCGCTGGCGGCCCGCTACGCGGCAGCCGGCTAGCGGGCCGGCTTCGGCGTTGGAGCGGCGGTCCGAGCCGGCCGCGGGGTCTCCGCGGCGATCCGGTGGGGATGTGCCACCTGCTGAGCGGCGTCGGCCGGGCTGCGGTTGGCTGGGCTGGCTGGCTTGCGCACCGGCGGCGGGGGTGGTCCGGTGCGCAGCAGGTCACCGAGTAGCGCCTGGGTGTCGGGGTCGGGGTCTACGTCCAGCTCGCCGAGTCGGGTCTCCAGTAGCTGGTAGGTGCGCCGGACGGCGTCGGGGTGTTCGAGCCGGGCCTGGGCGCGCATGATCCGTCGATACAGCTCCTCCTGGTAGGGGTCGGCTGTGATCGCCTGGGAATACCAGGCCAGGGCTTGATCGATGTTGCTTTCGGTGGTGGCCAGTTCGGCGAGGCGGACAAGGGTGTCCACGGCGGGACGCCTGAGCTCCTCGCGGAGTGGTTCGGCCCACCCATAGGGGGCGCCACCGAGCAGCTCGCCGGTGTAGGTGCGGGCGGCGTCGACAAGCGCGGCGCGGGCCTCCGGGGAGGTGGCTGCTGCCCTAACTCGGGCCAGGGCACGCTGGAATGTCCACACGTCGACGTTGAACATCGTCGGGTCGAGCTGGTAGCGATCAGCAGGATGGAAGACGACTTTGGCGTCACCACGGCCGGTGGCGGTGCGCAACGCGGCACGAAGGTTACCCAGGGCGGTGCGGAACTGGGCACGGGCCCGGTCGAAGTCAACCTCGGGCCACAGGTCTTCGATGGCCTGCTCGTCGGTGACACCGGCCGGGTGCAACGCCAGGTAGGCGAGCAGTTCCCGGGCCTTGCTGCGCAACCCGCTGTCGAGTTCGCGGCTACCGATAAGGATCCGAAGCGGCCCGAACAACTCAACGCTGACCGGCGCGCCACGGTCGTCGTCGCTACCACCGGGCAGCGGCGGGGCGGGCACCTCGATGGGTGCGGCTGCATCGTCGATAGCAGCAGCGGAGTGCTTGCCTTGGGCGGCGGCGAGGAGGGTCAGCGTCTCGGCGGCGCTGTGCTCGCTGATCCGGATCAGCCGGGCACCCGCGAACGCTTCGGCACCCTCCCCGGCGGTCTTGATCGCGCGTCCGGCGCCATCGACGGTGATCGTCGGTCCGGCTGGCATGGCGCCGAGGGTGATGGCAGCCACCCCCCGCTGTTCGGCGTGGTCGAGCAGTGCCATCCAGGGCTGCTGCTGCTCGGGGCCGATGGTGGCTTCGCTGAGGGCGAGGAGGTAGGGCTCGCACTCGTCGGGATGGTCGGCGAGCAGTTGAGACAGCGTCGGTTCCTGGTAGGCCTCCAGCAGCCGGGCGCGGGCGAGCACCGTGCGGTGCAGCGAGCGGGCCAGTTGCCCGGGGTCGGGCAGGGTTGTGACGTTGGACAATTCGGTGATGCCGGGTAGCAGGGCCGCGATCGCTTCGGTGACGATCAGCCGCACCCCCGCTGGTGTTGCCGCGAGCACGGCAACGGTCAGCGCGCGCAGCGTGTCGGGTGCCCCCGGACCGATCAGCCCGAGGCCGCCGTATTGGCTCAGATCGATGTCTTGTTCCCGGCCCTCGGCGTCAACGGCCAGCACGACCCGCAACGGGGACCGGGGCCCGGCTGCGATCAGCGGCGGCGGCGCCTGGTCGGCCGGTGTGGCGTCCCGATCTTGCTGCTCCCGGTGCGCCCAATAAGTGTGGGCGCGGTGCAGCTGGCTGATGGTGGGGGTGAGCAGCGGGTCGCCGCGGCCCGTTGCGGGCGCCGGGTCGGCGGGGGTTCGGCGGCGGCGTGCGTGCAGCCGGGCGGCGGCCAGTGCGGCGCTGATGCCAGCCGCGAAACCGGCGGCGACCAGCCCGCCGTCGGGCAGGGTAACCATGAGCCGTGGCGTCGCGGGCCCGGCGCTCGCCGGATCCGCGGGCCCCGCCCTGGGTGGCGGCGACGGTAGAGGCGATGGTGGTGCTGGCGTGCCGGTCACCGTGACGGGCGCTTCAGCGCCCAGCGATACATCTGGGCGGATGGCAGGGGCGGTCCCCGCCCGGTGCTGCGCCGTGGGGTGCGGCGCCGTGGGGTGGGTCACGGGCAGGTGGGTCGCGCCCGCTGGTAGGAGCAGGATCCATCCGGGGTAGATCCAGTGGCTGTCGGTCAATGTGCGCCCGTCGGGCTGGCGGTGGTGGTAGTTGAGTCGGGCGATCTCTTGCCATCGTTCGGGGTCGCCTAGGTGGCGTTCGGCGATGCCCCACAGGGTGTCGCCGCGGCGGACGTCATAGCTGGGCAGGTGGTCGGCAGGTCCGCTCTGCAACGGTGTACCGATCCCCGTTGCGACACCGTTGCCATCACCAAGTGGCGCAGACGTAGCGGCCATCATCGCGGTGGCCACCGCGGAGTTGCCGAGCCTGCCCAGTAGCGCCGACGGGCCGGTGGGTGCCGGACGAGCAAGTTGTGGCGGGGCGGTGATGAGGAGCACCGCGACAGCAGCTACTAGGGCACCGGCTAGTTGTTGCGACATTGCGCAGCCGGGGAGCCTGACCGCAGCCTGGCGGCGTAGCTGGGCGGCGGCCTCCACCGCGACGCTGGCGGTGAACACCGCCCAGCTGGCCCAGGCCAGCAGGAGCAGGGCGGCCAGGAACAGTTGCCCGTTGTCGCGGCTGGTAAGGGCGTGGGTGATCTGTCCCGGTGAGGGAAGGTGATGCGGGATGGGGATGCCGGCGACGAGGTAGAGCAGGACGGGAAGACCGACGACGGCAGCGACGAGGGCTGCCGCGGCGGCCAGCCCGGCGGCGATCTCCCGGGCGGTTCGGCGGGGGCGGTGCGCAGCAGCGTGGCGCATCACCTCACCTGCCTGACTCGAGGCTGGCGGTGGCGTGCCCGACGACGGTCCAGGAGTCGATCCCGATCAGATCCAGGACCGCGGTGGGCTGGCTGATCGTGACCGAGACCGCGATCTCGGCTGGTGCGGGCGCCGTGACCGTGCCGCGGACACCCGCCGAGGCCAGGTAGGCCTGGGCGGCGGTGATCGCGGCCGCCGGGTCGACCGCGACCGGTTGACCGGCGCGCAGCCCGGCGGCGTTAAGGGTGTCGGCTCCGGCGCGGGCTGCTTCCTCGGCGATACCGTCGGCCTGTTGGGCGGCGCGGAGTTTGCCGGTGCCGTCGATGACGAGGCCGGCCATCACGAGCAGGGCCAACGCGAGCACCGCGGTGAAAACGGTCAACGAACCGCGTTCGGACTCCTCCGGGTGGGACCTGCCCGGCGGCCGGGTTGCGCGGGTCATCTCAGCGGCTCCGGTAGGGGTCAAGTGGGGAGCTGAACGTGGCCTGCAAAGTCTTGCTGCCGGGCAGTCCGGGTAGGGCGACGTCAGTCAGCGGAACGTCGCAACTGAGGTGAACGTGGACTGCGGCCGGGGTGCCCAGTGGCGCGCTGAACCCGCCGGTGTCGACGGTGACCGCCAAGCTGCGGCAGTCGAAGTGTTGGCTCGCGAGGGAGTCTTGGGCGGTGGCGAGCGCGGCGGCTTGCGCAGCCGGGGCAGTGCGGGCGAGGGACGCCGCGCGGGCGCTGTCACGGGCGGCCGCATCGATCGCGCCGCCGGCGAGTTCGACCCGGCCGGCCGCGACAACAAACGCGAGGAGCAGGAGCAGGGCGGGGGCGAGCACGGCCAGTTCGAGAGTGAAGCTGCCGACCTCATCACCGTGGCCGGTGCTCACCGGGTTCCCCCTGCCGGTGCCGGGGACGCGAGGGTGCCGGACGTGAGGGTGCCGGTGGCGGTGGTGTAGGTCTCGCGGGGGGCACTGGCGACCTGCCGGATGGTGAACCCGAGACCCGGGACGATCGTGAGCGCGTTGCCGGTGACGGTGACGCTGACCTGGGTAGGCGTGCTACCCGCCGTCGACACGCTCAGACCGGTCAGGACACCGTTGCCTTGCTGAGTGGCGAACGTGGTTGCCGCGTCCAGGCCGTCGGCGGGGCTGTGCCCTTGAAGCCGGGCCGTGTCGGCGCCTTGCTGGGCGGCGGACAGCGCGATGGAGCGGGCGAAGAAGTACAGCGCGGCTTGCACGATGACCAGCACGAGCAGCAGGAACGCGGGGAACAGGACGGCGAGTTCCAGGGTGAAGCTGCCCCGCTCACCTTCGCGGCGGCGGGCCCGGCCTCTGGCGCGCATGGTGCTGCCCTGGTCTACTTGATGGAGTTTTCGTGGCTGGTGACCGCGCTGATGAGCACGACGCTCAGGCCGATGGCAAGTGCCAGCAGCGCGGCGGCGATGACGGCCTGTTCGAGGGTGAAGCTGCCGCGGTCATCGGCGCGCAGCTCGCGCATCCGACCGCGTAACACACTGGCCAGGGCGATGATGAGGGACAACGGGATCATCCGAGGCTCCTTCCGATAGGTGTTTGATCAACTGGTGAGGATGCGGGCCAGCGCCGGGTAGCCGACGAGGATTACGAAACCGATCCCGAGCAGGGCAGCGGGAAGGGTCATGGTTTCTGACCGCGCGTTGGCTTGCGCCTCGGTCGCGGAAAGGCTGGCGGCGCGGATCGATCGGGCCTTGGCCAGCAAGGTGTCGTAGATGGCCGCACCGTCGTTACCGGCCAGGGTGACAACGTCGGCGAGATCGGTGAGTTCGCTGACCCCCAGCTCATCGGCGAGTTGAGCCAAGGCGACCCA